>JAYUOQ010000322.1:0-9323 GCA_043760685.1 Armatimonadota bacterium
TGTTGGCAGGAATTCGTTGCCGCGCTCCATTCCTCCATTATCGATGGCGACGATGATGAGAGGTTCGATGATGCCGGCTTCGATGAGAGATTCTGCCGCTTCATCAGCACGCCACTCCTGATTTGGGATGTAGCTGGTTTTTCCGTCGAACACGTTTTGACCGTCGTGCATGTAGATGACGGGATACTTTGATTTGAGGTCGGTTTTGTATGCAGGTGGCAAGTAGACGCTGATGTTCCGCTTGGTGTTGAGAGCCTTTGACTCGAAGCCTTCGATCCGCTCGATATTGCCCGTCAGAGAGGACACTCGCTGGGGTTGTTGCCCCTGGAGGATCGTTGCAAGAATGGCAGAGCTGATAGGCATGGTTTATTTTACAATTTGAAAAGAAAAAAAATGGCCCCGAATTCGATCGGGGCCCATTGTGGCTGGAGAATGATATAGGTTGACTACTCTCCGAGTCTCTGTCTTCGCAGAAATGTCGGGATGTCAAGATCGATATCTTCGAGTTGAGGCGCTGCTAGTTGGGTCTGTGCCCCTTCGCTAGTGACTGAACTTATTGGTACAGACGTGGTGTCCGGCAAGAAAGGCTCAGAATTTATTCGTTGCCGTGAATATTCGGCAGGAATTGTTGGCTGAACGAAGACCATTGGGTCAATCTTTTCCGATACGGTTCGACCCGAGAGGTCCATTCCGGCGGCCAAGAGCGTGATTTGGACTTCGCCATCGGCGGTTTCCTTCATCACGTGTCCCATGATAATTTCAGCGTCCTCTGCGTCAGTGAACTGAAGGATGTATTCCATCGCTTCGTGGGCTTCTCCGATGCTGAAGTCTGGACCAGCAGTGACGTTGACCAAGAGTCGCTTGGCACCCTGAATGTTGGTTTCCAACAAAGGTGAGTTAGCGGCCGCTTGTGCAGCGAGCTTAGCTCGCTGATCGCCCACAGCACGACCTAGTCCCATGAGGGCGACCCCCGCATTGCTCATCACTGACCGAACGTCAGCGAAGTCGACGTTAATGATTCCGGGCAGCAGGATGATATCAGAGATTCCCTGCACGCCTTGTCTCAGAACGTCATCGGCTTCGGCAAAAGCTTGTTGCATCGTCGTCTTCTTTTCGACGACATCCAGGAGTCGGTCATTAGGGACCGTGATCAAAGTATCGACTTGTTCTCGCAGTGCTTCGGCACCGGCGGCAGCAAGTTTTCCTCGCTTAGGACCTTCGAATAGGAATGGTTTTGTGACAACACCAACCGTAAGAATTCCCATTTCTTTGGCGATCTTCGCGACGATTGGCGCAGCACCGGTACCGGTACCTCCGCCCATGCCCGCAGTGATAAAGACCATATCCACGTCTTCGAGTTCTTCGCGGATGATCTCTTCGCTTTCGCGAGCAGACCGCTCCCCGATAGAAGGATCTCCGCCTGCGCCAAGTCCTCGAGTTAGGTCGGTGCCTAACTGAATCTTCTTGGGTGCAAGACTAGTAGAGAGAGCCTGAGCATCGGTATTCATTGATACAAAATGAACACCCATGACGCCTTCACGAATCATTCGGTTGACCGCGTTGCTTCCAGCACCGCCGACACCGATCACTTTTATGGTCGCTTGATTTTCAAACAAATTTTCCGGTCGCATTGTTTTCCAGATTTTGCCGTCCAGGCAATTTACACGCGACAATCCCTTGCTGCGAATAAGGACGGGGGAGACGCCCCAAAAGGCGCACCTGTTATTATTCAACCTCGCAAATGTGGATAAGATTCCATTTTGGGGAAAAGTGGGGGAAAGGTAGTTTTCAGCTTTCGGCTTTCATCTAGTTTTTTGACCCAAGCATCTAAAGTTAAGTTAAAACCTGCGATCACCCAAAACCAGCGCCAAAGGTGCGGCTTTACCCTTAGCCCAGCCTGCAGGCATTCTTGAGCGACGAGTCGCGCAACGATGCTGAAGGGCTGGGGTAGCAATCGAAAGTTGTCCCGTTCCACGGTCGCTTTTGACGAACTTTGAATCTAAATGACCAAAGTAAGCGACCCCGCCGATAGGCGATCTTCACAAACCCTGCACTTTCCTCTCAACTCAATCTCTCGACTGTATATCGGGCGATGGCTTGTAGCAGATTCGATTGGTTGAGTCCTTGTACGCATTGGGAAGCTTGTTCAGCGAGTTCAAGGGCCTTCTCTCGACTTGCTTCGATGCCATAAACGGCGGGGTAAGTCGCCTTTTGCCGTTCGCGATCACTTCCGGCAGCTTTGCCAAGTTGGTCAGGAGTGCCAGTTTCGTTGAGGACGTCATCGGCAATTTGGAAGGCGAGACCGATACATTTCCCATATTGCCTCAGCTGTTGCCGGGCATCGGTGGCACCGAAAAGAGAGCCAATTTCGCACGAGGCTGCGATGAGAGAAGCGGTCTTGCGGCGATGAATGAGTTCTAATGTTTCCGCATCCACAGGCCTTCCTTCGCTGAGAATGTCAATGGTCTCTCCGCCAACCAACCCGAGCGAACCAACCGATTGAGTGAGAATCTTCATGCACTCAACGGTAATTTCTGGCTTAGCGCATTGATTAGCAACAACCTCGAATGCCAAAGCAAACAAGCCGTCTCCCGCCAATATCGCAATCGCCTCACCAAATTTGACGTGGCATGTGGGGAGTCCGCGGCGAAGGCTGTCATTATCCAAGGCGGGAAGATCGTCGTGAATGAGAGAGAAGCAGTGAACCATTTCGATGGCGCAAGCGGCATCAAGGGCTAGTTGTCTGTCTCCGCCGACGGCCTCGGCACAGATCAGACTCAAAACCGGGCGAATACGCTTTCCGGGAGCAAGCGCACTGTAGCGCATGGCTTGGTGTAGCGGGGCGGGTTCTTCAGTCTCGCCGGGCAAAAGCTGGTCGAGTCGAGCATTCACTTCAAGGATGTAAGGGCGCAGTAAAGACTCGATGTCCATTCGTTTTAGAATACCGAACGAGAGGTGGTTCCCAAATGGTTGAGTGGAGATGATCGGCGCTGCTTGAGATCTCGCACTCCCGACTCCCGCCCAAAAGTCCCTATTCCTGAACATCCCGTGACTTCTATCGTTGATCTATCAAATGGTTTTAACTGAGCAAGAAAAGATCGCCCACCTATTGCGAAGATTTGGTTTCGGCGCAAGCGAAGCCGAGCTGACGTACTACAGCAAGAATGGCCTTGCTGGCGCCATCACCGCCCTGCTTGATTACGAAAAGGTTGAAGATGTCTGCGATGTCGATCCAATGTCGTTCTCTAACGGCAAAAACGTGGTCAACCTCAGAGTGATCCAAAACCTCTTCGCCATGCGGCTCATCGGCACAAAGCGCCCGCTGGAGGAGAAGATGACCCTGTTTTGGCACAACCACTTCGCCTGTAGCAGTGCCAAAGTCGAAAACGGCTTCGTTATTTACAACCATATCAACACCCTCCGCAAGTACGCGATGGGGCGATTCAATGTACTCCTCGAAGCCATTAGCAAAGATCCCGGCATGATCTATTATTTGGATGGTCAAGAAAATGTCGCCGAACACCCCAACGAGAACTTTGCCCGCGAGGTCATGGAGCTCTTTACACTTGGCATCGGCAACTACACCGAAAAAGATGTTCAAGAGTCCGCGCGCTGCTATACCGGATGGACCTACGGGCGCGGATTAAGGGCAAACGATACGTCGCCAAAGCGGATAGACACGTTTAAATTCTTCCTCAATCGCCACGACCAAGGAATCAAAACCGTCCTCGGCGAGACCGGCAACCTCAACGGCGAGGAAATGCTGCTCCTCCTTTGCAAACAAAAGCAAACTGCCAAATTCATCACCAAGAAGCTATGGAGTTGGTTCGCTTATGAAGACCCTGAAGATGCGTTGATTGAACGACTAGCAACTAAGTTTTACGCGTCTAATCTTGATATCAAAGCGCTTGTCCGCTCCGTCATGGAGTCGCCAGAATTCTATTCCGATAAGGCATTCCGCAAAGTCATTAAGAACCCAGTTGACTTTACTGTCTCAACCATCAGGCAACTTGGGGCGGGTCAGATCATGATTGAGCGTCTGAAAGAAGGGATTGCTAATCCCCAAATTAACGAGCAAAATGGTCTCAATTTGCCGCTTGTCCGATCTCTTGCCCCAGCTCAAACCGCCTTCTCGTCGTCCAAATCCATGGGAATGGAACTTATGGCCCCACCCGACGTATCTGGTTGGCGGACGGGTGCATATTGGATCACGTCAGCAACCATGGTCGAACGAATGAAGTGGGCCGACAAACTCTTTGCTGGTGGTCCAGCCGGAAACACCCAGAATCCTGCCAACCCTTTGGGTGGAAACCGAGGACCTCAAGTTGGCATCCAAGCCTATCCTCTCTTTGCCGAGGACCCCACTCCCGCTGGCATCGTAAAGTCACTAATGTCTGTATTCGATATCTCACTCCCACCTGCAAAAGTGGCGGGACTAGTGACAACCGCCGAAAACGAAGGTGGACAACGAATTGATCAGCGAAACGCGAATGCCGTCGCGCGGGCAGTGTGCAAACTCATGTTCTCTACGCCAGAGTTTCAGATGATGTAAGTTAGTTCAAAACAAGACCATCGACGATCGTATGGAGTGCCTGGCGGAGAGCCATCACTTTTGCCTTGTCCTTGCCCTGCAGGTTGAAGTTAAGTCGGTACTTGTTCCAATCCAGCTTGTAGTCTTCGCCTTTAGGGTTGCTGTTTCTGAATCCAATCCAATTCGTCATTCGAATAGTCGTAAAGTCCTTGAGATGGCTAAACTTCGGATTGCGAAGCAGAGAAGGCATCGCCGTCGACGATTTGAGGATAGTAACGGTTATGATTCCGTCATCTGACTTGATCGCTCCAGAACCGAATTTACCTTCGTCAGCGAAGCCCGCTGGAAGAGTGGTCGAGACATAACTTGTCACCGCCGGGTTCTTTTGGTCGGCATTGTAAACCGGAACCTTGAACGTGCTACCCGGCTGAGCAAGGACTAAAGTGAGAGCAAGAGATGTAATCATGGTTATGTGTTCTGACGTTAAGTTTAAACCATCCGTTACCGAATCTGCTGAAGTCCCGGGCCGTGCTATTGGGGTCCTTTCACTCCATATTCGGCAAGACCCGGATCGTAAGTGCCTCTATTGAAAATGCACCGACGGTCTTTCATGTCCGGAAACACATCAAGCCCAAAAAAATCAGACACCTCATTTTGCGTATCTTTCCGCATCCCCGTGCTCACGCTCATCGCTCCATCGGTACCCATTGCGCTACAGTTAAAACACATGGAAAGCACCATTTTCTGACTGCCTTTCGAAGCAACAATGAAGTGGTGCGGACAAAAACAGGCTGCCGTGGGCTCTTGGTCGTCAGGCAGCCTTTTGAGAATTGCAACCAATTTTGCCCGGCTAGCTTGCGGCACTTCTTTTACCTGATGATGCCCATTTGGGTCATATTGGTTCAGGACCTTGATTGGATCCTGTGGTGGCTTTTTGTACTCAAATCCATCGTAGGTCGTTGTGATAGTATCGACCTTTTCAGCGTTCTGAATGAATTCGAATACTGGATCCCAGTTCGCATGGTCGTAAACATTTGGCTTGCGTTTCGTGGCAACAAGAACTCCGATCAGCGTCATAGACACTACTATGAGAGCGATTCCGAACAAGATTTGAGGGTTCTTCATTGTGGGTTCGAGTCATCCGATCCGGAGGTCTTTGAATTATGGCTCCTCCGCCAAAGGATGTACCAGTATCCACCTCCCATCATGCCAGTACCGAGCAATGCCAACATTGCAAATCGAATGACCGAATCAAGCTCAGCGAGGTCGACTAAAAACACTTTGGCGACGGTTACACCAAATACCCCTAACGCCCAATACCGCAAAAATCGACGTTCTCCTCTGAAGCCAGCCGTAATCAAAAACACGGCAAAGATCACCCAGGCCGCGGTGAACGATGCGACATTGTTCAATCCGATCCATGGTCGCAAGAGCTCTTGTCGCAAGAACATGGTTGACAAGAACCACCCCGGGATAACACATAAAGTGGTCAGCGTGCCTTCATCCCTATCTTTGCGAGGAGTAATTATATAGAGAATGCACAGAGAAACGATCGGGATTGCCAACAGTACTGGACTCAGCCAGTCCGGCACCGTACTGGTTGGTAAAGAGCCGCCTGCAGATGCCGCAATGATAAATGACGCCCAGGCTAGTATCAGGTTCGCTATTCTTCGATCGCGAAGCGCAAAGCCGATCCAAACCAGGCTAAGGAGACCAAGCGAGAAGTAGGTTGCGGTTTCTTTTGTGAGGTTGAGAAGATGGTTGATCCCAACCAAGTGCATGAGCCGAACGAAGAACGCCGACATCGCAACACCCGCAAATGTCATGACCGATTCTTGATACTGTTCGCTGTTTCCTTGGATAAGGACCTTGCTGCCAACCAATACGCATCCGGCGGCTAAAAGTATCAACACTGGACTCATCCAATGCGGAACAATTTCTGGTTCCAAGAGTAACGCCAAGGTTCCAACCCAAAAGCCGAGGATGGCACTCGCAATGAGGAGCCCCTTTCGCTTTGTTCGGGCACCAACAAGGGTCATCGTCAGGGCCGCAAGACCAATTCCAAGAGAATTGATGTCATTAACCTGAAGCGTCGTATTGCCATGGCCAAGCAAGATATTGATGCTTCGTATGAACAAGGCAACCAGGAGCGAACCTCCGAGAAACAGGGCAAGTTCTTGCTCGTTCTTGGCGTCGTTGCGCAAAACATACCGAACGTTCAAGCATATTGCGGAGGCATAAGTCGCCAACAAAAAAAGCTCAAGACTTGGAGTCATTCGAGCAAACTCGAAATTGCTGTCTGTAAGCGGGACGAAGTAAAAGAGCGCGGACACGAACAACGTTCCAGTTCCGAGTAAGTACAACGCCAATCGAGGATATCGATTTGACAAGGCAAGCACAGCTGCACTTCCAATGGCAGTAGAAACCAGCGTGATCACGGTAGGCGCAAGAGAAGATGTGGCTAAAAGAATATTCGATGTTCGGACGAAGCTCGCAACGAGGAATCCTCCACCGAAAAAGATGGCGAATTCTTGGGCATCTTTATTGGTTCGATGGAGAACAAATTTGACGCTCAACCACACTGCAGAAGCGAAGATCGCAATGAGAATGAGGTCAAGCGCGGGAGCAACTGAAACAAAGGAAAGTTTGCCGTCTGGAGAAGCCACCAGGTAGAAGAGGAAACTCGTTAGCGCAGTGAGCGAACCTAACAGAAACACGGCGAACCGCTGGAACCGGTTCGCGTTCATCTGGATTGCTAGGCTGGCTAAGCTGAGTCCCAAAGTGTTAATCGCTCCGATATGAAGCGACGTATTGCCATTTCCTAGCACCACGTTCAATGCCCGAACAAAGAATGCAACGAGGAGAATTCCTCCGAGAAACATTGCTCCATCCTGGATTTCTTTGATTTTATTGGGGAGAGCGTATCGAATGTTCAGAGCGACGGTTGTACTTGAAATTGCCAGGAGGAATAGCTCGAGCGGCGCCGAAAAACGCGCCAACGAAACAATGTTCTTGTCGGGAAAGTACAGGTAACTGACGATCGAGAAAATGAAGGTTGCCAAGCTGACGGCCCAAACCGCCACCAGTTGGTATCGAATGGCGAGCAGGATCAAGGCGAGGGCTTCGATGCCGTAAATGAAGGACGCTACATTCTGGGTAAAGCCGATGGGAATGATGATCGAGAAAACGATCAATCCACCAAGCCATGTCGCATTTCGCGCCTTTTCGTTCTCCCTAATCGCGTATCCAATACCTGCGGCAATAATCGTCAAAGCAATTGCGTGCAATGAGCCTTTGTGTCCAGTATCAATTGCGATAGCGAAGAACCCAGTGAGCATCAGCATTACCGTTTGAATAGCCGCATGCTTGTCGAACTCCGAGGGTTTGAATACTTTGCCGCAGGCATAGAGTGCAATCGCGCAATTGAGATAAGTTGCGCCAACCCGCCAAATCTGTTCGAAGTGTGAAGTAGTGGCCGGTATCAGAGCGGCGGTCGAAACAACCCACATGAGCCCCGCCATTCCGTTCCATTTGTTGCGAACAATGATCGCGGCGCACGGAAAGAGAATGAGGAAATGTAAGACAAAATCCAGGAACACTTTGTCCTTGTGCATGGGCATCATTGCCGCAACCAAGCCACCTAGCATCCCGATCGTGAGAAAGCTTTTTGAGGATCGCCAGAAGGCGTACCCGAGGTTCGCCAAGCTGAGGAGCATGTACATCGCGACAAGCGGTTCTCCTTCGTAAAGGTGTTTATAGGCATAGCCCGCGGCGAAACTAGCGTAAAGTCCAAACGAGCCAATTCCGACCATCAGTTGGCCAAAGTCTTCCCGTTCGTCTCGCTTCTTGATTCCGAAACCGATAAACGCAAGGCAGAGGGCGATCTCACCCGCGTACTGGACGGGTGGAGTAATGGCTCCGCGACCAACCATGATCGCGACTCCAAGGAGAATCGCAATTACGACAACTGCGGCGCCACCACGCAGGAGCCCGTTGATTCCAAACTTGTACTCAATGTCGTCGGCACTCGGTGGATCCGGTAGCGTGAAACGAGGAGAAGTAGGTGGGTTTATCGGTGGAGGGGCAGGAGCACTAGCGGCTGGACGATTCTCTTCGGGACTGCTTTGCCATTTGTATTCAGGAATCTCGGGAAGTGGTCGCCATGACTTATTTTCATCAATTGGTATAAGATCCTGAACGGCAATGATCGGCGGTGGTCCGGTTGAAATCCTTGGGGATTCTTCAATAGCCGCAGGGAACTCCATGACCGGAGATGAAACCGGTTCGGGCGACACCTCGGCAACCATTTGATCGGGCGACAGATGTTCTTCTATCTTGCTCAGGCGATGCAAGACAGCCATCATGTTGGCCTCGAGATTATGAAGCCGACTTTCGATTTCCTCGTTTCTCATTGCTTATTGATCATCATAGGCGCATTTGCAGTTGAAAGCAAATGCGCATGATCAATTGTGGAGACGCTTTTTGAACGAAGTTGGTGCCCAATACTTCGACTAGTGGTGGCTGCAACATTCGTCGTCGACGGACGAATAGAATGCGAACCATTCGGGATCGATGGAGGCTTTCATTTTGTCCACGTGGCGTTGGGCGTCGGCAAAGTTCATGGTTGGGTTGGTCCATTTAAGGCCTTTCGCTGCCAACATCATGTCGAAAAACTCAACGTTACGGGTAAGGCCGCGAACCTGTTCGCTTCCGGGCCCGTAGGCGGACACCAGAACGTGGTCGGAAGTGTGGTTGAGTGAAGTCCAACCGACTTTGGTGTAGTTTTGGAGGA
>JAYUOQ010000323.1:0-9287 GCA_043760685.1 Armatimonadota bacterium
CCCGACAGCAAACGTCCAAGCTCCATCGGCATGCCAGCCGTCTTTGACTACGCCAAAGTCGAGGCTAATGATATCGCCTTCGACAAGTGGGTCTTCGGACGGTATTCCGTGAACGACGACGTTATTGACAGAAATACAGGTCGCGGCGGGATAACCACGATAGCCGAGAAAACTAGGGACTCCGCCTTCATCTCGTATGAGTTGGTCTGCGAGCGCATCTAGTTCTTTGGGAGTCGTTTTGCCAGGGACAATTGCGGCGGATGTCAAACGAAGGGTTCGGGCGACAATGCGTCCAGATTCCTTCATCTTGCCAATTTGTTCGGCAGTTTTGATGATCGCCATTAGCTCACTTCCGCCACTATATCTCGATAGACTTCTTCGGCGTCTCGGGTTGCATCAATGGTGACGGTAAGGCCTAAGTTCTCGTAAAATTCGACCACTGGGGCGGTGTCTTCGCGGAAAATGCGGAGTCGCTCCCTGATCGTCTCTGGTTGGTCGTCTGACCGGACGACAATTGGGCTATTGCAGAGATCGCAATAACCTTCGCGCTGAGTTGGTTTGTTAATCGAGTGATAGATCGCCCCACACTTTGTACATCCCATTCTTCCGCTTAAGCGGTTGACGATAAGATCATCGGGTGCCACCAACGATATCACCCTATTGAGGGGCATGTCGAGTTCTTCAAGGATTTCTTGAAGGGAATCGGCCTGGCGAACCGTTCGAGGAAATCCGTCGAGAATAAATCCACTTTTGCGAATTTCAGGGTCCCTGAGTCGCTTTGCCATCATTTCGATGGTCACGCCGTTGGGAACTAGTTCCCCGTGGGAGATGTAGCGTTGAGCCATTCGACCAAGATCTGTCTGAGCTTCAATTTCTCTTCGGAATATCTCACCAGATGACAAGGAATGCACACCATTTCGACTGCCTAACAGTGCGGCTTGAGTTCCTTTTCCAACTCCTGGCGGTCCAATAAGAATGATTCTCATTCGTCTAACTTCTCAAATTGTTATCGGCTAAAACAAATACAGACCTCAACTTTCGTTGAGGTCTGTATCTGAGACACTTGATTACTGGTCGTATTGTTTCATCAACAGATTGGCTTCAATCTGTCTCATGGTTTCGAGGGCAACACTCACAAGAATCAACAGTGAAGTTCCACCGACAGCACCAACGCCGTAGGCATAACTCAAGTTTGTGACCGCTGGGGTGATGTACTGGAGTAGCGCTACACCAGCAATAAACACCGCACCAACAATGGTCAACTTCGAAATGATGTCGTCCAAGAAGTCTTTTGTCTGCTTGCCTGGTCGAACTCCAGGAATGATTGAGCCAGATCGTTTGAGGTTATTACTGATATCCTCAACGTTGTACTGAATCGCGTTCCAGAAGTACGAGAAGAACAAAATCATCAGGAGGTAGACCAAGCAACCTATGGGGTTGATCGTCCAGTTGATCCCAAAGATCTTGGCATTGGACGGACTGATAAAGTTACCAACCGCCATAAATGCGTTTCCAATTGGAGTTTTGTCTCCGCCAAACATCGAAGCAAACTGAGATGGCATGTAGATGATTGAGGAAGCAAAGATGATTGGAATAACGCCAGCCATCAGCAGTGAAAACGGCAAGTAGCTCGTCTTTCCACCGATTGCTTTGGTGCCGATCATTCTTCGCATGTGCTGAACCGGAATCCTTCGTTGAGCTGACGTAAAGTGAACGACCAACCAAGTTGTTGCCAAGAAGATTGCGATCAGGACTCCGACTTGCCACCAATGAACGGCACCATCCTGGAGACCTTTCCAAAGCTTTTGAGCCTGGTAAGGAATACCGATCATGATTCCGGCGAAGATCATCAAGGAAACTCCGTTTCCGATTCCTTTCTCCGAAATTTGTTCACCGAGCCAAAGTGCGAACATTGAACCTGCAGTCCAGAACGTAAGGACGATTGCAATATTTCCGGCCGTGAGACCAGATCCGCCACCAGCACCTTGTGTCAGTCCGCTTTGAATCAATTGGATATAACCATATCCTTGAACGGCGCACATGACCAGGGTTAGTAATCGGGTTCGTTGGTTTTGCTTCTTACGGGCATATTCTCCACCTTCTTCCAACTCTTTTTTGAGTTGCGGGAAGGCTGTTCCCATAATCTGCATGATAATTGACGAGGTGATATAGGGGTTCATCCCCAGGGCAAATACGGATAGTTTCCGCAATGCACCGCCACCAAAACCATCGATCATTTGAAACACGGTTGAGTCCTTCAATTTATCGATGATGGCAGCTTCAGTAAGCCCCGGAGTTGGTACAGGAACGTGAATTCCCAACGCAAACACCGCAAACATCAGTAACAAAAATTTAAGTCGCGCACGAAGATCATCGTCTTCCCACGCGAGTTTAAAAATTTGAGTTAAAGGCAGCGAGAGAGACTTATCGCCTCCTCCGCCGCCTCCAAAAGCTCCACCAAAGCCGCCGAAGCTCAAAGTGAAACGGCCTCTCCTCCGTTCGCAAGGATGGCTTCAGAGGCCTTCCCGCTAAACTTGTGAGCAGTGACTTTCAGCTTTTTGCTGAGCGTGCCGAACGCAAGAATCTTGACTCCGTCAACTCGGTTCAAAGAGATGATCCCCTTTTCTTCGAGGATTGCAGGAGTAACTTCTGCGCCCTTCTCAAAGTTCTTCTCAAGATCGTCAAGGTTGACAATCGCGAATACCTTGTGATTGACGTTTCGGAAACCCTTCTTTACCGGCAATCGTCGGAAGATCGGAGTTTGTCCACCTTCAAAATTCGGGTGAATTTGTCGTCGAGCTTTCTGACCTTTGGTACCGCGGGTAGCGGTCTTTCCCATGCCAGATCCGATTCCTCGAGCAACGATTCTCTTTCGAGTTGAGCTGCCTGGACTTGGACTAAAGTTGTGTAGACCCATGTTTATTTCTTCTCCGTCTTCTTAGCTACCGCTTTTTTCGGCTTTTCTTCTGACGTCACTTTAGCTTTTGGCGTTGCAGCCTTTGGCTTGGCTTCCTTCGCAGGAGCTTCTGCCGCGGCCTTTACAGGCTTAGCTTTTGGTGTTTTGACATTCTTTGCACCACCGGGTCTTGACACTTTTCTCGGTTGAGGAGTTCCTTCAACTTCTTCGACAAGAAGGAGTTCCTTAACGCGGTGAATCATCCCAAGAATATTTGGTGTTGGCATGTGTTCGACGACTTGGTTGATCTTTCGAAGTCCCAAGGATTCGACTACTCTGCGAGTGCGCCATTGGTGGGCAACCGTTGATCGGATGAGTTTAATGCGAAGCATTGAATTCTTCCTCCTTACGGGCTTTCTCCAGCCAAGGTACGAGTGATTTAACGTCCATATCTCTTCGTGCCGCAACATCTTCCGGATGGGAAAGACCTTGGAAGGCAGCCATGGTTGCGTACGCCATGTTGATAGCGTTTCGGCTACCAAGCGACTTTGCAAGCACGTTGTGGATTCCAGCGGCTTCAAGACACATTCGAACTGCACCACCAGCCTTGACACCAGATCCTGGTGCTGCTGGTTTGAGCATGACAAGGGCAGTACCGCTTGTTGCTCTGATTGCATGAGGAATGGTGTCGCCAATCATTGGCACCTTGAACATGCTCTTTCGTGCAGCTTCTTCAGCCTTACGAATCGCGTCAGGGATACCACGAGCTTTACCAAGTCCTAATCCGATGCTGCCTTTGTTGTCTCCGACGACTACGAGAATGGACCAACTTGCGGTCTTACCACCCTTGTGAGTCTTGAAAACCTTGTTTGTACGGATAATTCGCACATCGAGCTGTGGACCACCATCGGTGTTCCGGCTCTCTCGCTTTCCGCTCATTCGCATTTTCATGGTTTAGAATTCCAACCCAGCTTCTCGGGCACCATCCGCAAGGGATGCTACTCGTCCGTGGTATTGGAAGCCGCCACGGTCAAAAATTACGGTCGAAAGACCAGCCTTCTTTGCTCGTTCGGCGATTGCCGAACCAACTTTCTTGGCTCCGTCTTTGTTGCCAGTTGCCTTCAAGTCCTTTTCTCGTGAACTTGCAGAAACCAACGTGTGACCAGTTGTATCGTCGATAATTTGCGCTGAAATGTGCTTCAAACTTCGGAAGACTGCCAGTCTTGGCTTCTCCGGAGTACCCGAAACACGCTTTCGAAGGCGAGCATGCCGTGCCAGGCGCATTGATTGTCTATTTTTTATTGCCATAACTTAACGGATCTCCTTACTTCTTAGCAGAAGCACGCTTTCCTGCCTTTAGCTTAATAACTTCACCCTGATAGCGAATACCCTTACCTTTGTATGGTTCAGGCTTTCTAACCTTTCGGATGTCGGCGGCGACTTGACCAATGAGAGCCTTGTCGATGCCAGATACGATGATGCTTGTTGTACGAGCCTTGTCGTCAGCCTTTACTTCGAGCAAAACTCCTTCTGGTGCCAGGACTCGCACTGGGTGCGAATATCCCATGTTGAGAAGTAGGTTTCGACCTTCCATAGTTGCACGGTAACCAACACCGATAACATCGAGTTGCTTGCTGTGCCCTTTCGTGACCCCTTCAATCATGTTAAAGATGAGGGTTCGAGCAAGACCATGTTGGCTTCTTGCTTCACGAAGGTTGTTTGGTCGCTCTAGGTTGAGCTTGCCATCTTCTTGCTTTACGGTAAGAAGTCGGCTGACTAATTGGTTCAATTCGCCTTTCGGGCCTTTTACTTGAACGTTGTTCGTAGCTTCGTCAACTGAAATAGTGACTCCACCTGGAACTTCAATTGGCTTAATTCCAATTCGGGACATTAGTAAACCTCACAAAGCACTTCACCACCGATCTTTCGTCGGCGTGCTTCTCGGTCGGTCATCAAGCCTTGGTTGGTTGTTAGAATTCGTGTAGCAAGTCCGTTTCGGAGAGGCTTTAAGTCCTCTACTCCGGTGTATACACGAAGACCAGGCTTCGAAACACGCTTGATATCATTGATCAAGGCATGTCGTCGGTTGTCATATTTGAGTGTGACTCGAATATTCGGAAATTTGGTTTCAGTCGTGACTTCGTGAGACTCGAGGTAGCCCTCAGTTTGAAGAAGCTTGACAATTTCAAGCTTGATCTTGCTGTGCGGTACGTCGACGCTCATCATCTTCGCCTGATAACCATTTCGAATACGAGTCAATAGGTCTGCAATAGGATCACTGTGCATTTTCTTATTTCCTCAGGATTACCAGCTCGATTTCACGATGCCAGGGAGTTCGCCACGATGCGCCTTCTCTCGGAAGACTTGTCGGCAGACGCCAACGAATCGGTAAACGCCATGAGCGCGACCGGTGATGGAGCATCGAGTGTAGAGACGAGTCTTGAACATTCTGTTCTTGATTCGCTTTGCCCGGAAGGCAGCAAGGGCTTCGTCACGCTTTTCTTTGGGTAGAGCCATGATTGCTTTTTCTTCTGCAATCAACTTGTCCCATTTAGCGGTCAGCACCTTATGTTTTTGGATTAGACATTCTTTCGCCATATATTTTCACCGTTGTCGAGTAGGTATGCATCCGGAGGCGAATCTGGAAGCAAGGTACCCGTGGTCAGGTTGTAATCGGCAGTCGTAAGACAGCCAACAATAAATAGTACCCAAAGCGCGAGGGCGAGGGCAAGGGCATTGAAACGCCAAATTGCCGGTCACAAACAACAATTGCCGGTATTACGCTGGGGATTGGAGAATCGGGGCTTGTGATTGACTTGTCCCGAATTCGCCTTCAAACAACGTTTCTGCCATGCCTTCCAGCGTAATCGGATGACGCCATGAATCTGCACTAACCCATACCGAGCCGCCAGGGTTTTTAACTTCGATTCGTCCGCCTTCGCCGCGTCGGCGCATCCAATCAACGGCTGCCGCCGAGGAACCAGTGCCGCAGCCTTTTGTTTCACCGCAACCTCGCTCCCAGATTCGAATTTTGAGAGCATCGCCATCGCGAACCGACCAAATGACGCTGGTTCTTTGCGGAAACCTGGGGTCATGTTCGAGCTTTTCCGAAATCTTTTTAAACCCGTCATCATCAGGCATTGACCCGGTTGGCAGAATCACGTGAGTTGATCCTGTCGAAAGGGCACTGCCTTGCAGAACCACTGACCAATCATCAATTCGGGCCGCGAAGATCGTTTCGTTATAGAGTTCACCCTGAATGTTCGTAGGGACATCCTTGGGGTCATAGGACGCCGTCCCGATGACCGTTTTGATCATCCCATCTTTGATCGTCACCGGGACGACTCGGTCTAGGTGTCGGATGTTAAATACCTCGCCCACCCATTCCTGAGCATGGGCATGCATTGCGGTACATCGAAGACCGTTGCCACAAAAGTCCTCGGTTCCGTCAGGATTAAACATCCGAAGGCGGACGTCTCCTTCTTCCATTCCTGCCGCCAATAAGCCATCTCCACCAATTCCGAAATGGTGACGACACATGTCAATCGAAAGTTGAGCCAGTGCTGCGGTTACCGCTTCGGGAGTTGTCGCAGCAACATCTTGAAGATGAATCAATGGAAAGTGATTGCCGATTGATTGAACTTTCCAGAATTTCAATTCATTGGCTCCCAACAGCACGTAGCGGTTTCCATAATCTTGCTGAACCATTTGCCGTCCGGGCTAACGAGGGGAATCCACCAGGCACTCGGTCGGCGATTTGCGTTTTCAAGACCCTTGCTAGAGATAACCGCTTCGCGAATGAGGCTCAGTCGCTTGAGTTCCGATTCAAGTTCGATCTCACGGCGTCGTTTGTGTACCTTCATAAAGGCATCACTTCGAGCCGCCTCTCGTTCAAGGTTGCCAAGTTCGGCATAGCGAACTTCAAGCGTTTGGCGTTCAGCGCGAAGTGCATCCAGTTGACTTGAGAACTGAGCCCGCCTTTCGAGATCGGCCTCAGAAGGTGTCTTTTCGAAAATGGTTGCCCGGAAATGGTTGCCCATTTCGGTTTGAATCGCTTGCCATTTCTGGCCGGAAGCAAATCGAGCGGCGTAAAGCTCTTTTCGTTCTCGTTTTGACGACTCAATTGTCTTGCTTAGTTCTGCCAGAGTGGCGTGAATTTGGGTGTACTCGTTGGCTTGGGAGCTCCAGGCACCGCCAACACGCTGATCTAAATAAGCCAACAAGTCGCCAGGCTTCTTGATTTTCCCTAGCTGCTCAAGTCGGTCTTGTTGCTCGGTGACAACGGTTCGCCAGCGCGACGCAAAGGATGGAGCGCATACTTCCTCACCGCCAAATGCGGTTTGGAAAGGCTTGGGTAGATGGAACCAAGTTTCAATTTCAGCCAAGGCATCCCATGTTTGGTATTTAATTCGAAGGATCGAATTAACCTTGAAGTCTAATTTTTGGTGAAGTGTTCGAGATGCCTTAACGTAAGATGAGGCTCCATCGTGGAAGGCAAAGGTGAATTCTCGGCCGAGCATCCCGATGAGGGTCACTGCCTTACCAATAATTGCGCAGTTCGGACCGAATTTGGCTTCGATCAATCCAGCAAGCTCATCGAGTGACTCTAATGGCTTTTTGTACGAAAGAAAGAGAGGCTTCTTGGTCGCTATTACCGCGCCACGATTGCCTAGTCGAATGGTGCCTCGTCCATGGCCAGGAACCACAAGATCGAACGGAATTGCTCCCGATCCAAATCTCGAAAGTTCATAAAGACCAGGATAGTCCTTGACCGCTTCGTCATAGGCACTACAGGCTTCTGCTCTGGTTTCGTGGTTGACATACTTAGCCAAGAGCTCAAAACGAGGAAGATTGATCGTTGTCCGATTGAATCTCAGCAACTCGCTGGTTTGGCTCGTTTCGAAATCAAGTTCTTGGCCTGCAACGATGGAGTACAGGGGCTTGAGTAAGTCGCGGTAAATTGCCGCAAGGTTTCGGTTGGGTTCCTCGGCAACATCACAGAACACTCTGTTCATTTCATCGCCAAAAGCGTTTGCTGCTTCGCGATAATTGTCGCCCATCGAAGCCACTGAATCGTCAATCGCCCATCGAAGCGTGTTACAAAGTTCTCGTGCTAAGGTGTCACCGGGGACTTCTAAAGTAATCGGGGCATTTTCGTCGGTCGAAACGATTCCCCTCCAGCCCCACGCCTCGGTCGCTTCATCAAGAAATCCTGCGCGAGATCGGCTCAGACGGTCAAACCTAAGTCCGGCTTTGAGCAGTTCCTCTTTGGTAATAACCGTTTCAGATCCAAACAAGGTCGAAAACTCTGCGGCTGCGCTCCATAGATTTCGGGTGGTGCCGTCATTGTGAGCCAACGTTTTAAACTTTGTTTTAGAATCCTTTTGCCCTGAGACTTTGGCGAAGTAATCCGTATCGTGAACGCCGGCAATAAATCCGACCCCGGCTTTGGCGGCCTCAATGGCGAGCCCGGCTTTCATGGGTTCATCCCAAAAGACGGTTTGTCCAAGGGCGAGAAGCTTTGATTCAGGCGTTAGCAAGCCAACCTGACGGACGGCTTCTTTCAAACTGAAACAATTGGAGTCGCTCATGCTCACCGATAACGAAATGACGATACGAGAAAGTTCTACGTTCCGCTACAGCCAATTTTAGCCGATAACATCAAAATCTTCGGGATTTCGGGCCAGAAGCTCTTTAATATCTGCCGGAATCGACATTGCTTTGCGCGCTTCTCCCATAAACACGTGCCAAGAATAACCCTCAGTACAGACTTTCCCGGTGGATTCGTTGAGGATTTCGTAGTCGAATCGAATGGCGGCACGCTTAATTTCACTCACCCAAACTCGGACCTGGATCCAATCATCATAAGTCACTTCGCCTTTATATCGAACGTGAACTTCTACAACCGGAAGAAACACTCCTCTCTCTTCGAATTGCTTGTACGTAAAGCCACGGTCTCGGCACCAAGCGCCCCGGGACTGTTCAAACCAATAGAGGTAATTGGCGTAATAGGCATGACCCATTTGGTCGGTTTCGCCGTAACGAATTCGAATCCGCTCGATCGTTGAGGTTTCGTTCATGAGATTATTTGCACACCCGCATTGACCAACCAACCTTTTTTAGGAGACGGTTGTAACAACCGGGGTCGCTCAAGATAACTTTTAGGCTAGAACATTCTTGTGGAGCGACCTTGGACTGATGGCTGGTTCGATATTTCCAGGGGTCTACGACCCATTTTCGCCGGAGGCTCAAAATGTCTCCGACACCCCGGCTACCTGCTGTGATCCCTAGCGGGATCGGTTCTACAGAATCTATTAGCGCTCGATGCAAAGCCACCATATTGTTTCGAAATTGGAAGGAATTAGAGGATGGACGCAATGACAATATTGTG
>JAYUOQ010000324.1:0-28883 GCA_043760685.1 Armatimonadota bacterium
GAAGGCTTGAAGGAAATATGTTGTGGAGCCTTGCGTGTATGGGGTCAATTTTTGGATTCAGTTTGGCTCATGGTAGAGAGGTCATATGCCTAACTGCTATCGATGCGGAACCTACTTTAAATCTGGTGACTTTCAGCTTAGGCGGAAGGTCCGAACTGGCGAACACCTAACAAAGCAATATCGCTCCGGAAAGGTCAATGTGATGTCCGTTCGCTATGGACCTCGCGTGGTATGTAAACATTGCGCGAAGCAAATTGACCTTGAGAACAGGCGAGCGCAACTCGCTCCATATTTTGGGCTCCTTGCTCTGCTTGGCGTTCTCTTCATCCTGTTTACAGTTGAGCTTGTTATTCAGGACATAAATAAACCCCCGACCATTAGGTCGGGGGTTCAGGACGACTTTAGTATGCAACTCCCTTGATGTAGTCGGCTGCTTTCTGGGCTTGCGCCGCTGCATAGACAAGCATCTTGGGGTCTCCTTTGAGAACAGAGAGCCAGCCTTGGATATAGGAAGCGGAGTCTGCTATTAGTGAGTTGTCGAGAGAAACCGTGGCACAACAAAACGCGGAAGCAAGTTCTGCAACAAGTTCCTCCTTACTGTATCCTTCGCTACCGAAGTGGATCTTTTCGGTGACTCCCTTCCGATTCAATCGAGACGGATGACCGGAGGAATGTGCAAGCTCATGAAAGAGAGTGGAGTAATAAGAATCGATTGATTCGAATTGTCCAATTTTAGGGATTCGAACAATATCAGATTCTGGGTTGTACCAAGCTTCGTTTCCTTTCTCTTCCACGAAGGGTGGATTTGGCATCGAAGTGGCAAGTACATCAGCCCGCTCAATTCGGACTTTGTCGCTAATTATGCTAGTCGTAGCCACAGGAGCAATGTCAACGCCTTCAATTTGCTCAACATTGAACACATTGAAATACCTGAGGATGGGAACGGGTCTTGGGGCGTCTGGATCAGGTTCTGGCTGGTTGGGCTTTGGTTCAGGGAATTTCCAGAAGACAACCATAGTCGACTTCTCTCCGGTCTTCACTGTTCCGCCAAGCTCTTTGGCTTGGTTGAATGTAAGCCAGCGATGATCGCTGAACTTTGACATTCCCAGAAGGAGAATGTTTACGCCCCGATAGGGACGATTTGACTTGAGATTGCAAGGCAATAAAGTGGATGAACTCCAGGGCTTTCGCCAAGGAACCACACCATCCTTTAGAGCCTCGATAATCTTCAGAGTGACGATTTCATAGAGATTGACGCTCAAGGAAATACCTCGACGCAACCTCCAACTTGGGGGATGTTTTGGTTTTCCATTTCATTTCCAGTTGTTAAGGTTCACGGCATAACCGCTTCCTCAGTCTCTGGAAAGAGTGGATCGAATGGTAATTAGAAACGCTTGACGCAACGAATACTTCATAGATCGCTCAGGCTTAACATTGGAGGAAAAACCATGAGTTCTTGGCGATACATATCTACCGCTTGATAAGAAGTAAGGAGGACGTTTAAACTGCCACTTACTCGCCCGATGCCCACCTGACTTCGCTTAAGAAAAGTGTACGAAGCGCAACGCTCTCAGATGATGAATCGATAGGTACATCACCTACGAATGAAATTTTCCCGCCAGTTGCAGGCTGATAGGTGAAACCCATCGTGAATCCTTGATCATCTTGACCCGTGAGAATCGTCGCACTTGCGCTAACTGGGGCTGCTCCCTGACCAGATACAGTTTGCCCGAATAGGTTCGCACTCATAGGAAATCCGGTAACGGAACCTGATACGATCTGGGCAGATCGGAATGGGGTAAAGCCGCTTGAACTGGTAACACCCGCACAAAAACTGCCGATTGAGCTAATGTCGTCGTTATTTAGATCACCCGTTGCGAGAAGCCTCGTAGCATAGCGAATGAGGACTACGCCACCTCCCGCGTTCATGAATGACTTAATCGCCGGAACATCTGAAGGGCTAACGGCCGCGCTCGATCCGATGACAATGACGTCAGCTGAAAAAGCACCTGGCAGAGAGTGACTGACCTGCACAGCTTGACTGCTCAACGTTTGTAAAAAGTCGGTTGCTTGGTTGACTCCAGACTGAGCAGTATCCGCAAGGAAGAGAATTTTCTTTGAACCTTTCTGAACGGATACGGTGATGAGGGACGAAACAGAATTTCCGTCTGTTCCGTGGGCTGTAATCTTATAGGTCGTCGGGACGGTTGGCTTATCGGTGAATGATCCGTTAACCGTGGACGTATTTACCGGAAAACTAGCGCTCTCGATAAAATCGACGTTCTGGGAACTCCAGCTGATGGAAGTTGGTTGCCCATATGCAAGATTGTTTGTAGAGACCGAAAGGGTGATGGAGGCATTGGTACTGCCACCAGCTGAAGAGCCGCCACATCCGAGAGTGAAAAGGCTGAAAACTGCGAAGGGAACGAGTGGGTGTAAAGGTTTCATAGCAATCGTATCCCGCCAAAAAAAGCGTGGAGACATAGACTATATCACAATTCACCCTAAGTAAGGGTGGAAATAGAAACCACGATGGGCAATGTCTAAGCTGCCCGTTGCCTCTATAAACACCCCTGAATATGATGCTCTATTGGACTTGCTTCGAGAAGTTCGCAAAGAGAAACGAATGAGCCAAGAGAAGCTATCTGAAAAGCTACGGCAATCCCGGAACTACATTGGGAAAATTGAGCAGAAGGATCGTCGGTTCGATGTTGTTGAATTTTATGAGGTCTTCACCGTGCTTGGTGTCGATCCCGTTGACGCCTTTGCTCGCTTCGCTGCGAAAGTTAGTGGGAAGTAGCTCAGGGGTGAGGCGAGGTAAAGTTCTTGTAAAGCCTTTTTTGGGGAGGTCGAGCTTGGACATGGATAGAAATGCATCCGATATTCCACAGGATCGGGAAGAGCAATTTTAAACTGAGCGCGGGAGTATTTCGCAGCATGCAATTCGATGCATTCTTGCACGGAATCAATCGGCATATTGGAGCCAATAATGATCTCGGATATGTCCGTGTTTTCAAACGGAATAGTTAATTCAGATTGGTTGGGTTCCAATTTACGGACGTATCGAATTTCATCTTCGTATTCCCAGTCTTCGCTTTTGGTGAGTACGATTTCCGCAAGTCTCTCCATCTCGGAACCTGCGCCAAAAGTTGGCCTGTCTTTGGAATAGATGATTTCCTTTTTCCCTTTGATGCCCGCTTCGGGAAATTCGGAATCAGTAAATGCACTTGACGATTCATCGAATCCCACACATAGTCCTGAAGCTCCGTAGGAGTAATGAGCCCACATAAGGAGGTTATCAGGACTTGTCGTCATACTGAGAAAACCAAAGGAGCGAAATTTCTCGTGAGCCACTTTCCAGGCTGTGCGAACAGCAACGATCTTGTTTGCTGTTCCGTTCTTTCCATCGTCATACATGGCACGAACGAAGTCCCCTTCGGTCATTGACGCCCAATTTGGATTGAGTTCGGTTCTGCGGGGATAGACAGAAATGGCGGTATTCCTCATCTCTCGATTCAGCATATTGCCAATGTTCGGGACTGCTTCGTTAAGGTCATTTTGCGATGAAGGAGAGGCGAACCTCAAAGTCTGATTTACCAGGAGATGCTCAATTATCCCGGGTTTTCCGTCTTTGCCTAGTGCGCCATATTTATAGATAATGCTCATGTTTTGCCCCGGTCCGATTGATTCTGGCTAGCCTTCATTCTTGAGGTACTCAAGGAGTTCCAATACTGGTGGCTCATTCTTGTCGGCAGGGATAATAACATCGTCTCCTGCAACAATTCCAACCATGTCTTCGTCATGTCTTCCAATTTGCCAAGCATCCCTGACATGAAATTCAAGGAGCATTATTCCAACCTTGGGGATTGGTTCAGGTCTGACTCCATTCCAGATTGCCGGAATCAACCGAACCTTGCCTTGTACTAAATACGACTTAATAAATCTGCCTAAGTTTACAGAATCGGTTGGGTCCATTCTGATGACTCTCCTCACAGACATGAGAAGTCGATTCTTATCCAGATCGTCTCCGGGGTTCTCGCCAATGAGCACCCGATAGGCGTAGGGATTTGATCGGTCAATTCCCTTGACTATTGTGACCCTCAACTGATTTTTGTCATCGACCGCTCCGTAGTCTCGCACCCAGTTCTCAAAGATTTCTTTCGCAACCTCGGCATCGCGAAACATGAGACCAATTATCGGCGGGTCATAATCGAGTGGGTGGGTGATGTAGAGAATGGCATTCCACCCTGCCTTGTCCCACAGGGCCATTCTGATAGGAGATATTACGTCTATTCGGTCATGTGACACCTTGTCGGCATTGAACATGGACCCTGGATCACAGTAGCCTTGACCTTCAACATTGGTGGGAGGAGATGCCTTTGTCTCTGTTGCGCTGGGTTTCCATGGAGTCTCTCGTTTGTACTTAAAATGTTCGTTCGTGTCCCGGCTCCAAGCCTGAATTGTCAGCTTTGGCTTGGAACCAAGGACATTTTCGATATTTCCTACTGTCCCGACAAAAGCTGCCGCTCGTTCCCCAACACGTTCTTCCGCAAATAGCCTTTGAAGCTCATTGTCATCCTTGAACCGCGCAATGTGGGCAAAGGTAAGTAGACTAGCCTTAAATATTTCATCACGCATAGTCTGGTAGGACTCTGGTGTGCTCGGTGCTTTTTCGAGTTCTTTAAATACTATGTCAATGTGGGGTCTACCGTGTCGTGTAGTTTGGCTGGTTGAAAGTGGCGGTTCTCCTGGTTCTCCACTTTGAACGTCGATGGAAACTTTTGGCTCGAAGGAAAAGGCTTGTTCGATTGCTGTTGTTGAGACAAAACTCTGCAAACTCGAAAGCACTGCCTCTCCAATTTCCAGGGCCATGCCCGTACTATCGGCTTCCAGAGATACGTGACACCCGATAACTTTTCCTCCCAATTCTGTTCGAAGAGTGTTGCCCAAGTTGGGTACATCTGGGAGGTCTACATCAGCCTTCATTTTCCAGATAGAATATGCCGCTTCATCTGGCTTAAATGAATTATGTTTTGCATCCTCGCTAAATTCTTCGGGGTAACCCAACAGAAAAAGTACGACCCTCTTGCTCAGAGGTAACCATAGTCTGTGGAGTTCGTCTGGTAATCGCTCCAACAGAGGTAATTCAACGTCAGGGACTCGCATAAAATGCCTTGCCAGTAGTAAATCAAGGCTTGAATCGATCTCCCCATATGATTCAATCTCCTCACCCTCTTGCTCCCACCGATTTCGCAACATCAAATCTAGTTCATGCCAGCAAAGGAATTGTGGAATTCGGCCCAGCATGAGTTCGACGCGCTTAATGTTATTTACCGAATCGACGAACACCTTGGTAATGGTTTCATACTGCCAAAAGTCGTTTGAAGCTATGGTTATTGCAGACAGATAGGTTCCGCGAGCCGCCCATAGTAAGCCGAGCCTCAGATATGCATTTCCGCAGAGACGAAGGGCAAAGATAAGATCAGTTCGAGTTTCATGCTTGTATAGCCTGCCAAGGGCTTGTCCTGCGAACGCAATTGCCTTCGCTGGACGCTTTTGACCCATAAGTTGCGCGGCGCGGCGAAGAAGGAGCCGGGCTGCTTTCACGTCTCCATCGCGTTTAGATGAAAGTTCTATGAGGCGTTCGAACAATACGTCAAATGCCGCGTTGTCAGGAATAAATGCTCCCCATTGCTCAATGACTTTTGCAATCGTTTGGAAAGGAAAGCCTACCAATCCCAGCGCCTCCTCGATTATGGCTCTCAAGTTGTCAAAGACAAATGAGGGGTCGGTTTTTTCCTTGATAGCGTCATAAAAGTCTTGATGCGCTAACAATGACCTTGCTAAAAGGCACGAACTTGGACGACTCTTGTCCTTGGACAATTCAGTTAACGATGAGCGCAACTTCGATGTCTTTTGGTCGAACCAAGGTTTGAGTTCTTTCCGCCCGCCTTTCTTAAAAATATGGGGCATCAAAATATGCCACAGGTTGCTCAGCCATTCCCAATCTGTGACATTCTGAGAACCGTCAACAAGGCTTTCGATGCCGTCATATTGCAGTTGAAATTGATCCCAGTCCTCATACCACCAGATGAGGGTCCATGCCCAATCGTAAGCTGCTTCTACCTTCTGATGTCGCGTGCCATATTTGTTAGCTAGGCGAATGGCACGGGCATAGATTCCTTCTACCTCTGGTCGGGGTTTTTCTAGCTGTCGAGCCAGATCACCTATTGCTATCGCAGTATCAACTACTGACCCATCAAACTGATCCGACGACGCGGCCTGACTAAGGGCTGCTTCCATACTTGCTAGCTCTTCGAGCCTTGCCGTATCATTTGGACCCGTCACCTGATGTGATCGCTTCAAACCAGTTACCTTGAGTTCTTTGATAGCAATGTCTTGGTGACCTCCAGCAAAAATCCTTTCCAATATCCAATTCCGGTCAAAGATGTGAACCTCAAGACCGTATTGCTTTGAGAGGTCTTCTTCTGTCTTGACGCGAGTCTTTGATGGAACTGGTTGATTCGTGATGAAGAAAGCCTTCTTATAGCCCCTGTTTGTTTCAGAAATCTTCTTGATGTCAGATTCGCACTTGGGCTTCCACTTTGCTTTGGCGCTGATTGCCACAGCCCACTTCTCTTGGGCGGCTTCGTTGCCCATCCCGACATACCAAAGTTCAGCAAGCTTATCAGCAACGGGAAAGGTCTCAGAATCTACTTTTGCATCGCCCCCGCCCGTTGGTCCAGTTTGGGGGATAAGGTTAGGACAGACTTCTTTTTCACACAGCTTTCTGGCGAAGCTCTCAAAATCCGCTTCTTGACTCCTAGTCGTAATCGAGGAGAGATGGAATTCAAGAAGGGAACGATCTAACTCTGTGAATTCGTTTGTGACCGAATCACTAAATAAGTCAGGGTGGGTTTGCTTGTAGTATTCGCGGGGAGTAGGCATGCGTGCACTTTACATTTCTAAACTCGAATTGGGATCTCAATTCTTGGCGCGAGGACTCGCACATTAGCTCCGTATCTTGTTCTGACTCGATCATAGAGGTCATTGACCGCCTTACATCGAATCGTCAGTATAAGCGCATATGGAATTTCTGGCTGATTTGTACCTGCTGTAGGTTGCCCCGCGTCCCTTCGATTGTAATGAAGCTCAATGCATGGATTCTTGTAACTTGTTGCGCGCTTATTTTTGGTCGCCTTTAGAACCGTATCCCAAAGATGCGCATCTTTGCGTTCATCCGCCTCTCCGTAAACGCCGCCTTGATTGAAAAGGGGTTCGCTCTTCACTGTCGTACTCGGTCGAGTAGAACCATCCTCCAACTTAATAATGCCGAACCTTTCCGAGTGGGGTCGAAAAATAGTTTCAATTCCCGCCTGAACATAAGATGCCGGAAAATCGGGATCCACTCTGCTGGCGTAACAAAGTGTTGCATGAAGTTCGACCATTCCTTGCAGATCAGGAGGAAGCGGGATTTCATGGCGAACGTATTTGCCCGCAACTAGATTGCCTTGGAATAGAATTTTCACTTCATTGTCGTCGCTGGTTAGGAGACTTTCTATGTCAGTCTGAATCAGGCCATGCCCTACCTCACGACGTTCGCGACTTTCGAGCTTGCTATTGTGAAGCAATAACCCTCGAAGGCCTGTAAGCGTCAATTGGTCGCCCATCGTGGCGAGCACCATACCCGCCACTCGCATTGCTGCTGGTGATGCAAAGCTTGTTCCCGCTGTGTTGTAACGCTCTGGAAGCTGACCGGGCCCTATGCACCCAAAAGGTTCATCAAGCGAACCACCGAAAGCGACAATGTCCGGTTTGATGCGACATCCGAGCCTGCCCGGTCCGACACAGCTATAGTAGGCTCGTTGCCAATTTGCTTGGCGAGAATCCGAAGCCCCAACCGCAATGGCGTTAACCGCGTCTGATGGTGGTTGAACTCTGTTAAGTTGCGTTGCATCGTCTAAGTCTCCAGCATTTCCAACGGCCACAAAAGCAAGGTGCTTTCCTTCGCTGAGAAGTTCATCGAGAACCGCTGTAAATGCGTCCACATCATCGTCCAAGATCGCACCATCTGGTCCGAAGCTTAGGTTAATGAGGGGGTAGTCATTTTGCCTTACTGTCTCCTGAATTGTTCGCAAAGCGGTGTGATATCCCGTTCCATCTGGGTCTTGCCCCAAGACTCCATAATGGTGAATCGACATGGCTGGTGCTCCTGCCTGAACATTGTCCAAAGGGCCGAATGTGGCGGAGGAGGCAACACAAAGACCGTGGAGTTGCATATCCGCGTCAGTGTAGGGTGCGACATCCTCTCCTTTTGCTTCAACCCATCTTCCCATCGCATGATCCTCAGGAAGTGGCGTATCGAAAACTGCCGCAACAATTGAACCGTCCAACGGATCTAGGTCAGGCAACTGGATTTGTATGCCAGTCGCTGCACGAGCCAGTCGCGTTGGGAGAAGTGGTCGCATTCGTGGCATGGGCCGTATCCGACGCAAAAATGAAAACCATGCTAATTTCTTGATGGCCTCTTCGTTGCCGGATACTGCCAAAAAGCAAAGACCTGAGGCGAACAGTTCGTGATCTCGAGCAATGCTCAATCCGAGCAATTCTGCATACTCTTCAAAATCCCTTATCAAAGTGGAGTCGAGCTGTTCTGACCGGGCATGGAGAACGCATTCAAGTAATTTAGACTCCGAAGTAAATTCGATCGGAGCCAGCCGATCGGCTGGCAGCATCGCCCTAAAGTCTTCCACCGCCGCAAGTTCATCTTGGGCCTTTGTTGAAAACGCGCTCACAGGTCCTTGTAGCTTTGTCGCAAACCTATCGAAGGCCTGAAGAGTTCCAGCAACAAACAGTGTTGAAGTTGCCTCGTCTTCTGGAGCAGAAACTCTAGCCACTTTTTCAGGCTTGATATGGTCTGGTCGACTACCGATAGCCCGGAGGCCAACGTCCGACAACAAATCCACTGGGAAGGCAGATTTGCTTAGGTACTGAGGATGAAGAGTTAAAGTTGCAACTACCTCTCCGCCTGGCATCGCCTCAGCAGGCGCATTTCTTAGAGCGGCAACTGCACTCTGTGCGCGTGGAACAAGGCGAATTCGAGCTTCATCCGGCTTATATGGAGCATTGGATCTTGGTGCTCGGGGTGGTGGCAGAACGGTCTTTACCAGTTGCTCGCCTGCCCCTAAAATGTAATTTCGGTTATTTTGTCTCATGCTACGTTCTCCTTTTTCGCGTGCTTACGAAGAGTGTTTCGTGATGTGCCAGTTAGCTCCGACGCCCGACGCTGGGAGATTCCAGCCGTGATGAGCCTTTCAGAAATCTCATGTCGTCGGTTCATCGGCAGAAGTTTCGAATGATCGCAAAAGGCTTCGAGAACACCCTCTTGCTCATTTGTCTTTGCCAGAACAGCTATCCGACGCCCAGCATTGACACGGCTTACAATTTCGGCATGATTCATCCCCTCGGATATGTCAGCCAAAGCAAGAACGATCGCATTACTTTCAAGGCATGGCATCCGGCGAAGAACTTCCGTTCTCTCAATCAAACCAGGGAGCGGCAAATCGAAGGTGACATCGAACCGACGCCAAATTGCAGGATCTAATATATCCGGGTGATTGGTGGCGGCGAGGACAAGTGAACCTTCGGGCCACTCATCCAATTCCTGAAGCAGTACATTAACCAATCGTTTGAGTTCACCCAAATCTGTTTCATCAGCACGCTTCTTAGCGATAGCGTCGACTTCATCAAGCAGTAAGATGCAGTCGAACTCCTTACAGAAGTCAAATAACTGGCGGACATTCTGCCCTGTCTTACCTAAGAAGCTACTTATGGAAGAAGCTAGATCGAGAACGACCAAGGGACGACTCAACTCCTTCGCAATCCACTGCGCTGCCATTGTCTTACCAACCCCTGGTGGACCCACTAAAAGAGCGGCTTTGCTTGGAGCGAGTCCAGCTAGTTTTTAGGCCGAAGGATCTTTATGCTCAGCAATCAGTTGCTTCAAGTGTTGCTCTATGTTCATGGGAAGAATTGGTTTCTCAGCCAAACTCGGATCTACAATCCTTGCTAGAGCCATTCTTGAATCTGCATCAACTGGCAGAGGTCTTTTAGCCGACCTAAGTGCCCCCTCGCTCACAGCAATGGAAGCTAGGGCTGCGGACAATTCTGGAACAGAATTGCGATATTGTTGGGCCATCCTTCTCGCAAGAGCTTTTACGTCACGGCTTCTCCCCTCTGCCCCAAACCGGGCTAAGTGGATCACATCCTTAATTATTGAATCAAATTGCTCCATGCTGCTCCTTGGTTCCATGAATCTAATATACCGTCATTCTCGCATTTAATGGATCACTATGTCAATTATTACAGAAAATGACCCACTCTGCAGATCTAGCAGGAATTGAACTTGTGCTTGGAAATTATGTCAACGGTAGATCTAGTTACGAAAGACACAGCCCACATTGCCGGTCAGGCTATATGTGAAATGTATGCTAGATGCTTTGGTGAGACCGACGACACCAAACCTTACCTCGCGCAAGATGAAGAGGGATGGTTTGTTGAAGAATCGCGGTACAAGTGAGTGGTGATTGTCAATCACGCCTGAAAAAAGGCATCTTACTACTTACTTTCCGCTTTCTAGAAATTGAATGTCCTTGTCACTAGGGTGCAAAATCTTTAATTGTTGCAAATACGAGAGTTTCGATTTTTTCATCGAATCCCAAAGTCTGATTGAAATACCCGCAGATCCATGAAGATAGGGGTAAGAAAGGTTGAAAAGGTCAAGGTCATTATTGGTTGACAAATATTTCTGGACGGATTGATGCAACAGACTTGCTTTAACCGATTTCATGCCGTTTCGAGACATATCTTCGAAAATAGTCTCAGCAGATCTCAGGTCATTTTGTGACCTAGACTCTCCAACACCTTGCCAGTAAAAAGCAGTAAATAACTCGGCGCCACCAATTGGAAGATACATACCTCTGTTTTCCAGGTACACACGCATTGTCGAGTTCGTGGATTCGGCTTCCCGCAGTTGTCGACCTACCAAGTCATTGGGACCTACAGATACATACCAAATCGGAACGATCAAGAAAGACAAAAGCGGCACTACAAAGGCAAGGACGACGAATCCGGATCTCCGAGACGATTCTGGTGGCCCACTAAGTCGGCAGAACAAAGGAGCGAGAATAGTGCCAATGATCACGCTAACTCCAAAGGCAACTGCTCCATTGTATCGACACAATGAGAAAACAAGCTGGTATATAATCCAAATCGAAAAGAGCCAAAGTAGTGAGGTTCCTACGAAGTAATATTGCCACCTATCTGGACATCCAAAGCGGGCTTGTGTTTCAAACAAGTTCCTCTCTTTGGATCGATTGGTAGTTATAAAATATAACCTTCTTTCTTGCCACCGAACGAAACCCCCGTACCCTGAATGTTCGCCTTCAATCGTTCTCTTGTTAGAAATGGATTTCTCTTCAGGATACAAGCTAAGAAACGCTTCCTGTTCCAAACGTATTTTTTCCAGCTCTACAAGAAAAGTTCCCTTAGCGGAAGAGAAATCAGGAATTGCACTTCTTACATCATAATGAGGCCCAGGAGGATTTTCATAGTAAGTGTTTTCCTGCTCTGCATCGAAGTTATCCGGCGAAGGCGGGACCTCGATATGTTCATTTTGGACGGTGTTTTGAACTGACTCCCGCTTAATATCCTCGTCGAGAGGAACGACTTCGTCTACAGCTATGTCGAAATCTAGGATCTGCCGAATGTCGGGAGGATCGAGTTCATCCAGCCAGGCGGAGTTTGCTACGTCATCTAACGGCTCAACCCTGTCATCACTGGCCTGCAATTGACTGGCAAGAAGCTTTACAAGGCGAGCCCGTCTTCCAAATATTTCCTTCGATCCATCAACTTCGCCGATGCACTTAAGGAAGTCCTCGACGTCCTTTAAGGCGTGCTGGGCCATATCTAAAGAAAACGTTCCAGCATGTGAAAAGCTATTTCGAACCTTTCGAACTTTGTGAGCCAAATCAACTGAGTCCTCACATATCACAGAGTTTCTGAAATAATCACTGAACTGATCGCAAAACAATTTTAATCCTAAGCTTAGATCCAACTGAATCTCAATCTGATCTCCGATTCCTAACCAATTCCTTAGGAATTCGTCAGCTTCTCTGTCCCCCAGGTTCGATTTAAGTTCATTAATAACGAATGGCACCGCTTTGTCTTGGCACAATTCCAATGCATCCCAAACCTCAATCTTGATGTCACGAGCATTCATGTTGCTGAAGTATGAAGACTTTTCATCTAGCGATGCAACAAGGATCTACCCTTGCCAACTGACCTTATGTTTGGGATGATCAGCTTGATAATAATCACTTTTCAACAGCGTGTTCGAAAATCCACCAATTCAGAATGCGTTCTTGGAAGCACCACCCTTTAGGAAGACCTGGGAGGCGTTTCTCGAGAATCGACCAGATAATGCATACCGGAGGTTTGCAAAGTTGATAGCTGACCTTGAGTCATTTGATGTGACAGAAAATTTTGAAAGCGATGGTTTGGAGCTTTTGAAGCTTTTTGAGTCGTTTTACCGAGCTTCGGTTCCCGAATCGCCAAGTCCTCAAGAGGTGGCTAAGCACCTATATTCTGTGCTCATGCTAATCGAAGATGAGATTAGTTTGGGACCCCGATTTTGTCCACCCCAGACTGAATATGCGTATGAGACGGAAATCTACCCTTTGTCAGCGAAGCTCACGAAGTTTGTCTTGAAATATTACGGTTATTCGGAGTCTGAAGCCTACTAGCTGAATTTAGTGACGATGGGTTTGTATTAAGTCTATGCCCGCGCATGCACCAACTTTTTCGTAAGCATTGTTTGGGCGTGAACCCCTAGCTAAGTTGAGGACTTTTTGCTAGAATTCATTAGTTCGATGCTGGTTTGAGCAGCTGCGCGAATATCATTCAACAGTCCCCACCAACTTGAACTTGAAGGTACAAAATCGCCTACTTTTGGAGTCTGAGAGCCATTTCTCAGAGGTTCGAAAGCGGCGATTTTTTCGAGTACAGGATCAAGGCAGATTTCAAGCTTATCCAGAGTGAGATAGTGTTGCTGGCCAAGTCCTAAAATGAGTCCGCGCTTCGCCCCGTGGTTCAAACTTTCATAACCATACACCTGACGGAGCAAGCGAAATTTCTCGTCAATGTAGGCGAGGATTCTTTCACTTTCATTAAGAGCCAAATCAATTTGTCCTTCTAGCTTTCCAATATTTGCTTCAGACTTTTCTTTGAGGATCTTAAAGTCTTCAGACGTGATTTCACCGTCGACCCTCAGTTCTAGAAGTCGGTCCAATCTCTTTGTTTCATCAGATATTTGAGATTGAAGGTTTACACTGGACTGCGCGACAGAGACAACATCTTGTTCCATCTGCTCCCGCAAACATAACTTTGCCCATTCCATAAATTCCCTAGGTGGATTTAGGCGCTCAAGGAAGCCAGCCAACTCCTCCGTGATTTGCCTTTCGTTTAGACCGTGCTTTGTGCAGCCTTTAGCTCCAGTGCAGTGATAGTACGTGTACGCGACGTTTCGGCCTGATCCCCGATAAGTCTTGCGCTTGGTCTCACCTACTATTTGGCATCCGCACTTTCCACACCTTAGAATTCCAGAATAGAGAAGATCATGAACCCGATGTTTACGCACACCGGACTTTCCACGAAGTAGTTGAACGCGTTCGAATTCATCTCGAGAAACCATTGGCTTGTGCTTCCCAGGAACGATCTGACCGCCAAAAGTAAAATCGCCTCGATAAAACGGATTCGAGAAGATTTTGTGAACCATACTCTTGGCAACTGGTGATCTGCGTGAAGTTTTCTGAACTCCGGTTAGCCCTAGTTCCACCATCTCGCGATGCACTTCAGAAAGGGTGTAACCGCCAGAAAGCATTAATTCCCACCCTTTTCGTAAGATTGGGAACTGTCTCGGATCCGGCTCTATTTGCCGCGTCTCTTTGTTGTTAATATAACCCATCGGCGCTCGCCCAGGATGCCAACCTCTTTCAGCCTTTCCTTTCAGACCTCGTTTAACGTTTCGACTGAGGTCTTGAATGTAACTCGTCGCCATGCCGTTTTCGATTGAAAGCAAGAGCGCATTGTCTTCTGGCTGGTACATTCGGTCGATCGTTCGTATAAAGCTGAGAGTCCCGGTTTGCAGGTGGTATGAAATGATTCCTCCGTCGATTGGATTTCGGCTAAGACGATTGATTGACCAAGTCAAAACACCGTTGATCCGACCCGCTTCAATCTCGCTGATTAACCGTTGAAACTCTGGCCGCTGATATGGAATTTTGGCCGAACGAGATTCAATGAATATCTCGTCAATCTGTAAGTTTTCTCTGTTTGCGAGTTCCCGGAGAGCACTCAATTGATCGTCAAGGCTTTGAACCTGCCGTTCTTCGCTCTCTGTCGATTTCCTCGCATAGATGGCGATTCGCATAAGATTTTATGAAATATAGATGTAGAAAACGTGTGGCACTTGCCCGGGCTTGCTGTTGGTCTAACACTAACCCAGAATGAGCCAAAACTAAAGTTTGGAATCGCTCAACCGCTTCATCGCTTGGAGTTGGTAGCCACATACGCCAGACATTACCAAGGCATTGTCCGCTACTGAAAGAAAGATCCGAGCTACGCAATGATTGCGTGGATGGTGCAATTCTTTACGGCTTTTGTTCGGTGTGTTCAAATGGCTACATGAAACACCCACCATCTTTTAGCGGCTACGGCCCAATAATCAACCGAATTGGAGACGTGATGATTCACGTCAAGAGGTTTGAGTTCCTAGGAGGTCAGCGCTTGGCTGAGGCGATCGACGTCAGTCCATCCTCGATCTCGCGGCTTATCAACAACAAGATTAACCCTTCGTTTGCGCTTGTGGCTCGTGTAACTGCCGCGATTGAAAAAGAACTTGGAATGAGAATCGATCCAAGAGACTTGATTGCCGAGAACGGAGAATTCCTTACGCGCTCGGTCTGCGACCTAACTGCCTGTCCGGGGTGTCTCCCAGACAATGCAATGGATGAGTTCGGAGAAACCAAACCTGCGTTCACCGACGTCACACCAGGAACCTGGGTGACGTCACGCTACCCAAAGGGCTTTGTAACCAAGAAAGGAATCTGATGAAACAAGAACAAGCTCTGCAAGGGACCCTCCAAGGAAGTTCTCTGCATGTCCTGTTGATGCTCGTATCGAAAATCCTCACTCGATCCGGTTATGGCGATATCCAATTATTAGGCCGCAGACTGAAAGCGCAAAAATCGCGCGTCGGCGGTTGTGAGCTACTTTGCCAAACCAACATGGGGCACGTCCCCATCAAGGTCATTATAAAGGTAATTAACGACGGTGTAAGGACTCGTATGCTAGACGAGATGGCCGGAGCCATTGACCGCACCGGGTCCGATTTTGACATCGTCGTATCCACGGAAGACCTTAGCCCAAAAGTGGCAAAGAATCAAGCCAAATACGGGAAGTCTCGGGTCGAAGTGATCGACGGCTCCCTCTTCGCCTCGATGCTCAAGAAATTCAAGATCGGTGTCCGTCCAGATGGCAGTCCAGACTATGCCTTCTTCGCGGAGCTCGAGAATCAGCTAGAGCGCGTAAACGAATTCCTCTCCCATGGACGCTTCGCGCGGGGATCGTAGTGTTCAGATCGCCGGGCGGCTCCTTCAACTTGGTATTAGCCATGCTGGTTGTATTGAGCTTCTACAATTTCCTCTGGAGCAGGTTGAACAACAACTCGAATGGCTACCATTTCGGGCCAAGGTCAAACGTCCAGGGGCCTTTCTTATTAACGCGGTAAGGAACCATTACTCACCACCTAAAGAATTCTATTATGCCAAAGATCAGATTAAAGCTCATGGGATCAATGACTCCATGGACCAAAACCCCTAACATCATCATTGACAAGCTGATGCCGATGCTCCGCGACACGGAAATGAGAGTCCTCCTAATTCTGCTCAGAAGCACTGTAGGTTGGAATCGGGCGGATCATCCGGTGATGTTGTCCTACTCAATGCTTATGCAGCGTTCTGGACGCTCCAGCGAAGCCATTTCAAACGCCTTGAAGGCTTTGGAAGATCATGGACTTATCCACATAACTCACGGTCGCCGAAGAAAACCTCGCCTCAATCCGAAGTCCAGAGCTTCGGAAAGCGAAGGACTATATAAAACAGAAATATAAAAAAGAACAAACAGAAAGGCGAGCTTTTCCACAGACCAACATTAATCCCTCCTGTCTTTGCATCCTGAACAGCAGAAAGCTCCTCGCGACATGCGAGGAGCTTTTGATTTATTCGAAGAAGAAATCCAACAGAACAGACAGGGAAGGGCGGGCGGGTTCTATAGTCCCTCTCGGCAAGCGAAGAATATTGGCAGGTGCTACTTACCGAAGGAACTATAGAATGTGGCTTCTAATCTAGGAAGAAGCGGTTACCAGGATCTACTGAACTCTCGCCATAAAGATATGGTCCAAGTAGAATCCGGCAACCGCATGTTCTCCCACATTAATGAAAGGGGGCTCGTAGTTTGAGGTGACTCCCGTAGTTACGAGATCAGACGAGAGAACCTTACCAGTGAGCATATCCACAAGGCAGACAAAGACTTGGTTTCCACCAGGCCTGGAAACAACTGCGGCCAGGTTATTTCCCACTACCAGGGCTTTGGAGAACGTATGGAGCCGGTTTCGCCAGCCAACCTTGCCGTCATTAGGTGCGAGTCCCCACATTCCGAGGTCTCCAGGCACAACAACCGCGTCCCGAGAAACTGCCGGAGCGCGATTGATCGTGGTAGTAGGCGTTTTCCAGACAGGTTTCCCGTCCACGATGCTAATCCGCGCAACGTAGGCTTTGGCAATCGTTTCGTTAGATACGACATACATATCACTATTGAAAAGCACGGGGCCGTCCGTAGCTCTTACGCTACTCCCCCAAACCTGCTTGCGATCGGGCACAGTGATAGCGGCAAGACCACCTCCTGAAAACACAACTGTATTCTCATTCAGGAAAACGGGATCGTAACTGCCAACGGCTATTCCCACCATCGACGTTAGTCCATCGCTTGATCCATCACTCTTGAATATTTGAAGGCCCCTAAGGGTGTTCACCACAATCGTTCCTGAGCTACTTACTGCAATGCCAGAGCCGAACTTTGAGTATTGAGCCTTTTGTGCAGACGACCAAACTTGATTTAGTCTTGGATCGAGCTTGACGAGTTTTCCGTCTGCCACGGCGTAACACGTGCCATCAGGAAGGACTGAGATAGCCGATCCTTCGTTGCCCAGCTTTTTGTCGTAGAGAAGGTAGCCGTTTTGCCCACTGTACACCCTGAGTTGTCCCTCTTTGCTCAGGGCATAGACATTGATTCCGTCGCTTGAGACGTTCCAGTAGCCAGTGACGCTCTTATTCCAGGTGATGGCGAGTTGTTTTGCCTGTATGAGCGCAAGCCCCGCTGTGAGAGCTGTAAGCATGTCTCCTTACTCTCCCGATGCCCAGCGAACTTCAGAAAGAAATAGGTTTCTCAAGTTCGTACTGTCCGCACTCGCGTCGATTGGAATGTCTCCGATAAAACCAAGCTTCCCACCACTGGCCGGTTGATACACATAGCCCATGGTGTAGCCTTGGTCATCTTGGTTCGTAAGAAGTGTCGCACTTGCGCTCACAGGCTTTACTCCTTGACCCTCAACGTTGTTTCCGAAGAGCGAAGCACCAAGTGGGAAGCCTGATACCGTGCCCGTTACAATTTGAGCTGTCTTGAACGGCGTAAAGCTGCTCGAATCGCTGATCCCTCCACAAAAGGTTCCAACGGCACTGACATTCGAGTTATTCTTGTCTCCGGTAGCTAGAAGCCTTGTGGCATAGCGAATCAGTACCACGCCCCCTCCTGCGCTCATGAACGACTTGATTGCCGACACGTCGGAGGGACTTACGGTTGACGACGATGAGATCACGAGCACATCGGTTGAAAAGGCACCAGGCAGACCTTGAGATACTTGAACCGTCTGGGTTGTCAGCGTTTGAAGGGCGTCCACTACCTGACTAAATCCAGAGACTGCGGTATCCCCAAGCACTAAGATTCGCTTCGATCCCTTCTGAACGGACACGGTCACGGTTGAAGAGACTGAACTACCGTCGGTCCCGTGGGCCGTTATCTTGTACGTTGTAGGGACGGTTGGCTTATCCGATATGGAGCCGTTGAGAGTGGAACCGGATACAGGAAAGCTTGCGCTCGTGATTGAATCCACATTCTGCGAACTCCAGGAAATGGTAGCGGGCTGCCCGTACGCAACGTTATTATTTGATACAGACAAAGTGATAGAGGCGGCAGTACTGCCAGTCGATGAGCCGCCACAGCCAACTAGGGCGCAGGCGATAACGGCGAGCGTAGAAAAGGTCTTCATGAGATTCCCCTGAGTCTTGGAATAATGACTCTTCCCAAGAGTCGGAATTGAATATTACCCTCTGACACCACCTAAGAGTCAAGTATTTGAACTTAACTCTTTTCGGGAGTCAAGTTTGAGAAGAACAGTAAGGAGCAACGACAGACCTGAACATGAAATCCTTGGGAAAATCCTCCGTGAAGCCCGAGACGAAGCTGGTCTGACTCAGCGCGAAGTTGCCGCAAAACTTGACAGGTCGCAAGCATATATTTGGAAAGTTGAGACAGGAGTTCAGCATATTGATATACCGACACTCTTTGATTTGGCGGTTATTCTCGGAAAAGAGCCAAATGATCTAATTTCCCAAATCAGTTCCCGCCTCGACCGATAATCACTAGCTCCGGACCCCTGACTCCATTGTGGCTAAGTTCATGCAAGCCCCGCGAGCCGATTGATTAGAAAGCTCGAAAGAATGATGAGTTAGGAAAACGAAGAATGAATGAAAGGTTGAGAATCATGAGGGTTGAGTTTTATATTGAATTAGGTCAAGTTCAAAAAAGTAGACCAGTCCTAGCCGCTGGCATACCCTACGGAGAATCCGGGTCTGGAAATTGAATTTGGAGCAAGGAAGACGAGCACTGGGACTTGAGTTGAAATTATGAGAAGCAAAACTGGAGAAAGGCTGATCGAATGGCTCAAGGTCACTGCCCCTCTGATAAAGGTCAATAGTGATCTTAAGTCAATAGGCGAAAGAATTGGGGTAAGTGCGAAAACAATTAGCAGCTTCCAGAAGAAAGGATCGCGAGGTTCCACAGAAGCCTTGCGTGTCATTCGAAAGGAAATCATTGCTTGGCCCAATGCTTACTTTGGAATATTCCTCGTGGACGAACTCCTAAGAGAACGAAATGATCGGTGGACTAATTTTCCCTGGCCAATATATGAAGCAACCAGACCCGACCATTTAGAGCCGGCGATCATTGTTTCAAGGCTCTTGAACTCGGAGCCCAGTTCAGAATTCCTCCTAATGGCTGCCAATAGTATCGACACCCTGCATTTCGACGGTCACACAAGGGTTGCTTCTGATGTCGGCGAGTTAATTTGGCAGGCAATCTATGCCCCAGCAGTCGGCGTGCCCGCCAATTTGATTCCTGCAGCGATGGTTTACGCTCGCCTTCTAGCTGCCCAGGGGAGATATCAGGAAAGCCTGTGGGTGATTAAAATGTGCCTAAATGCGGCTTTCGAAGATGGAGATCCAAGAATCGAGTCATTTGTTAAGTTGGATTTGCTCAGCGTCACGCACAAAACGAAGGTTATCAATCAGGTGGGAGTGCTCGACGAAGAAATCATAAAAGAATATATCAAGGTCTCTGACGAGTTTGAGAAAGGCAGCAACGGAAGGCAGCATGAGTCTCTGATATGGCCTTGCAACTATGGTCACAGAGGTATTTTAGTGCTCGCAACTAGATCGATTGGCCCCTTCGAGTTGACGGAGGAGCGAAAAGACTTGATCCGCCGTTACGCCGCCAAGATAGGCGAAAGCTCCAAACCCGTGTCTCATATTTATGATTACGGAAATGCTAACAACATTGCAGAGTGCCATGCAACCTGCGCCACTGGGGACATTGGAAAAGGTCTTGGTATGGCAAATGAGCTGCTGAAACTAGGTCAGAAGGTAGGAGATACGGGTGGACTCCTCCATGCCAAGGTTACGGCATATCGTCGCCTAGGTGACTTTGGTAAAGTGATGGAGAACCTGGAACTGTGCGAAATTCTGTCCAAAGAAGTGGACAATTTGCCTTCCTTGTCGAGAATTCGCTTAGAGCGAAGGCTGATAATGCAGCAACGCGATTCAATTTTATAGTAGACTTGTGTCTACAAATCGGACATTGATGTCCGATTTCTCCTTTGTGCATCGAATCTATTAGAAACTTGAAATGTCGAGTTCAAAAAAAGTACCCCCTGTGTTCAGCAAGGGGCTTGGGTTGACCTCCGACGTTTTGCAGACCTAACCTGCTCGACGCACAAAAGTTCGTATTGGTTATCTCATAGGTTGACTTACTTGTCAATGCTAAAGTGCTGAAACCGCGATCCTTCAAGGCCCGAGCAATCGGAGCTAAAAATGGATCACCTAGCACATCAAAATCACGAAAGTTTTGCCAGCATATTAGATGCGGCTCAAGTCACTTGCCAGAATTGTCCGCTAAACGCAGTATCAAGCGGTTTTCCCGTCGCGCCCTGGGATGAGTTCCCAATTGAAATTCAACTACGAATTGCCCAGTTCTTGTTCGAAAGAGTAAAGGTCTCGATCAGACAGCGAAATATGCCAATTGCGTTGGCCTATGCGAAGCAAGCAGCCGAGATACGAAATGAAATTTTCTCGAAGAATCCTCAACTAAACGGTCGCCTTCCTGCTTTGGAAAGCGACCGAGGAATCTAGGTGGTTGGGCTTTGCAAAAAGAACTACCTACCCATTGGATTGGGGTGCGTAAGCACTTCTTGGAAACCTGCACCTCAATTGATGAAGCCCTCATTTCGGTTCCGCCTAAAAAGTTGGAGACACATTTTTATGGGATTGGTGCCACCGGAAGCGGAAAATCTACCGGAATTCACCATTTCATCGCTCAAGACGTCGCCCTGGGCCACTCGTTTATCGTGCTTGACATGCGTGGCGACCTTGTATCTGCTGCACTCGAAATTTGCGCTGGTCGAGTCCCGCCTGAAAAGATCGCACTTTTTGACCTGCGTGAAAAAGAGAAGCCCCTGGGATTCTCGCCATTGTTTGGGGCGGGAGAATTTTACTATCGAGCACTTGGGGTACTCGACGCAATAGCTGGTGTAACTGAACTTGGCGTGCAAACGTCGGAGACGCTTCGAAATGCCTTGCTCTTACTTACCGAGACTGGCGAACCACTGACTAGCCTTGAGTCCCTATTCACGAACGGAAACTTTAGACGTTCGCTCATTGATAAGTGTCACACGGACTCGGTCGTTGCCTTCTGGGATCGATTCAACCAAATGTCTGGAGATAAGCAAGCGGCATTCACTGGGCCAGTTCTGAATAAGGTCAGTTTGCTCACTTCAACGACCGGCCTTCGTCGAATGCTTGGAAACCAGAAGCCCCTTGATCTTGGACGGCACCTTAATACACCGGGCTCGGTGACCCTGATTTCGCTGGCTTGTGAAGAACTTCACTCAGCTTCTCGAATGATGGGATCGTTCTTTTTGTCGGCGATTTGTCGAGAAATATTCTCCAGAGTTACAACCCCTGAATCCAAGCGGGTTCCAATTAGGATTTACGTTGACGAGTTTGAGAACTTCCCGGCGAACGAATTTGAGAGCCTTTTAGCCGAAGGTCGTCGATTCAAGTGTTCATTGTTCCTGGCCCACCAGACGCTCGCTCAATTGCCCCCACGCATGCGATCCATGATCCTCAATAACGTCGGCGTGAAACTCGTGTTTCGAACTGGAAGAGAGGACACTGCAACGCTCTCCAAAGACCTCACCGGCGATCCAAAGGCGTTGGATATTGCGTTGCTTCCCACCGGTGACGCATTTCTCTGGGTGCATGGAGAAGAGCCACTTCACATTGAACTCAACGCTCCCCTTTTTGAGGGTAGCGACGAAATGAGCAGTGACGCCAAACAACTCGTCGCCTCGCTCAAATTATTGATCCCGCCGTTCGAAGAGCGAAAGAGTGAACCGACTAAACGAGAACGGACAACTCCAAGTTCCAATCCGCCACCAAAGCAATCATTGGAGGATTGGTTATGAGAGTAACTGCTCGCGACCTAAAGCTTGTCAGGGATTTGGCCCTGAGTCACCTCCTTAGTCGAGATCAGATTATAGAGCTTGGATATTTCGGCTCTATCACCCGAACAAATTCACGCCTCAGAATTCTCGGTTCAATTGATCTCGTTCGAAGGCTCGAAACACCCTTCTTCGGCCAAAGCCTTTACGTAGCTGGCCGGGTTGCTCATGAAGTCGTCGGCGAAAAGATTTCCAATTTGATCGAGCACCGTTCCAAATCCCCAAGATTTGTTCAACATGCCCTCAGCACAACGAATGTACGAAGTGCCCTGACCCGCAAGGGTGCTGAATGGCGATTTGAGCAGCAGCTCTGGCGAAAGCTCGAACTCGGCAAGACCTACGAACTTCGACCGGACGGCATGGTCGTCGCACCAGTGCCGATCTTTGTTGAGGTGGATATGGGGCATACGGCTCCCGCCAAGTTCAAAGAGAAGCTTCTTGGCTATCAAGCACTTGCCAGAAGCAACTACTGCCAGGAGTTCTATAGCGCTCCCACATTTCGGCTTTTAATCATCACCACCGGAAGTCTCCGGGCTCGTCGTTTGCGCTCACTTCTTCCCGATCCTGGCTTTGATCTTCTCTGCCAGACCTTCGAAGAAGTGGGAGCCCGCCCAATCCCCAACTGGAGTTAAGAAATCATGAACGAAATAACAAGTGTCCCCAATAGTCTCAAACAACAAATGGAACGAGCCCAGAATCTGCTCGCTCAAAGTGAGCGGGCCCAGAGTCAAGGAAACAGCGAATTAGCTGTTGTAAGGGCACGGGAAGGCATGAAAGTGCTGCGACAGATATCTCGCAACAATCCCGAGCTTGGAGCCCTTCTCGTGGCCGCTGAGCATGGTTACACAGGTATCGAATACACGGAGATGGAACGAATCCAATCCTATGAGATCATCAAGAAGGAATTCATGGGCATGTCCTTCGGAAGTGAAATCGTGCCCACTACCTCCATTACTGAAAGGAAAAGGATCGTGAAGTTGATATGAACAGGCTCCGAAGTGTTCCGACCAAAATTTCCGGAAGTCGAGTGATTGAAGACCGCAGGGTCCGATTACTCTTCAAATTCGAAGAGGCTGAATCGATCCTCTCTCTTTCTCGAAGTCAACTGTATCGCCTGGTCGATCAGGGTGATCTGGAAACGGTGACGATAGGTCGATCACGCCGAATAAGTCTCGGACAGCTTGAGGCGTTTGTCCAACGACTTGAGAACTCGCCGAGTTTGGCGGTCATTCACTAAGCGCTACTTGCACCGATGGAGCAAGAATTGTCTCGCTCCATCTTGCCCCTCAATTTAGACTCATGGCAAAGAGATCAGACAACAAAGACGGTTCATGCCGTGAAATTTTGACAGGAAGACAAAAGTCGAAGTGGAGGGTGCAATACACTGTGGAGTCGGTAACCGGTCAAAAGCAAAGGCTTTCCCGAGTCTTTAACACCAAAACTGAAGGAAAGGAGTTCCTCCGATCCCTCCAGAGAGGAACAAAGGTTGAGACTGCTAGGCAGTCCCGCGAAATGACCCTCGAAGAATGGTTTACGTTTTTGGCTGAGAACGAATGGCCTGAGGCGCTGGCTCCGGTCACGATTGAACAGCGAAAGAGAAGATTCAAAAAGTATGTGAAGAAGCATTTTGGAAATACGGCACTTTCAAAAATTGATCCCATGAAAGTCCGCGCTTTCTATAGGGAGCTACGTGACAATGGAGCCAAGGAAACATTAGTAATATCGGTTAGGGCCGACCTCGTGAGAGCATTCAACCAAGCTATCGTTCCGTACGGGAAGATACCCATGACTATGGCGAATCCTTTTCGCCTATCGGTCCCACAGCCAATTGCGCGTAATGCTGTGGCACTATCACCATCTGAGGTAAAGACAGCAGTTGCAAGCGAAAAGCTCGACGTGTCCCGAAGAGCCTTACTAGCGCTCCTCCTTCTTGGAGGACTCAGACTTGGGGAAATGATGGCAATGCAGGTTTCGAAGTTGCGATTCGATGACAATTTGATCGTGGTGGACCAGGCTGTCCTTGTCGCCTTCGGCGGTAAGCAAAGTATCGGCCTTCCGAAAGGCAACAAAACGCGAAACGTAGTCATGTGCCAGCGACTCAAGTCCATTCTTCTCAACCACGTTCTGAGCATGACTCCTGACACCTATCTATGGCCCAAGGCCACCCTCAATGAGCCTCGGATGAAGAAACAGGTCTACGAAGTTTGGAAATCGATTCTCGAAGATTCTGGGCTGCCCAGCGACATGTCGCCCCACGACTGCCGATTGACTCACATCAATATCATTGAAAAGCTGATGTTCGATATTTCCCAGACATCCATGAAAGAGCACATTGGCCATGCTGTTTCTGGAGTTACGGAAGCAAATTACACAAGGCCACTTACGGCGGCTCAAGCGATTCTTAGGGACTCACTTGACCGAATTCTGGGGTAATCGATTCTCAGAGCTCACCACGTTCGTGGTGGGCTTTTTCTCTTAATTGAGAGTCGATTTGAGAGTCGGTCTAAGAATTTGTTCGATTCCCGACTCAAATATTCTGCCACCTGGCGAATATTTGAGTCTGGTGCGCGGGAAAGGACTCGAACCTTCACACCTTGTGAGCACTACCACCTCAAGGTAGCGTGTCTACCAATTTCACCACCCGCGCACAAATGGAATGTCAATAATACCTCATGGAGGTGGGGCGAAAAGGGCAATCCCAGCATTGGCAGTTCAGCGGAATTTGTAAATCGCATATCGGGGACGTTCGACAACGAGGTCACCAACGTATGGGTTCGCTCGTTCCTTTTCACTTTTCACGAAGAAAATGTAGACCGGGCGTTCGCGCAATCGGGGGGACATCAGTCCAAGTTGCCACACAATCCATTGTCGGTTTGACTTGATTTCCCATTCCCGACCGTGGTTATAGAGGTCTCGCATATCGACCTTTATCTCGGGCGAGTTTTGGAGAGGCTGTTGGTATGGCAGCGAGAAGAGGTTGTTCACGTAGCAATTTCGTTCTAGGAGGATTAAGCAGTTGGCGTGGATGATGGACGGGTTCCACCCGACGGGTTCGAGGGGTTGCGACCGCAGGGATGTCATTTGGTACAACAGGCTGCCGTTTTCAACGACTTGGAGATCAGAGCGAAGTTGGTCGAAGGTCGGGTTCCAGCTTACAAACCGTTGGCTTATGTCGGCAGACCGGATGAACAAAAGGCTAAAGATAAGACCTGGGGCGATCGTAACTTCTTGGACCATTGCTCCGGCGATCAATATTGCCCAAATAGATATTCGGGCAGAAATGAATGCGCTTGTCATTGCCATGTGCGGGAGGGCTAACCCGACTAGAGTGAAGACCACGAGCATGATGAGGGCAAGCTTATTTCCAATCCTTCTTCTTCCTGATTCAACCCCCACCGGTTCACTCGTACCTCGCTCACCGACTCCCCCTTCTGGGAGAGTGACTCGGCTCTCCTTTGCACCTTTTCGACCCTTGAACACGAGAACAGCCACTACTCCAACGATCACTAACCAGAAAGTAAGGTCGCGGAAGAGGTTTGAGAAGTAGAGAGGAAAGAAGACGTTTCTCACGTGCTCGGGCATCGGATCGTAATACATGTGAGCGGACCGGATGCCGACAGTTGCCGCCAACTTCATGTAGATGAGACTCAAAACGCTGCCGATGAGGAATCCAGTCCAAAGATGCTTACATTTGTCGCGTTGATGGATGGCAATGATGATAAGAGCCATTGCGCCTAATCCTAGGGCTAGAAGGTGATTCAGCAGGAGGATAGGGAAGCTGAAAGCGACAACCAGAAGACGCAGTTTTGGTTTTTCCTTGAGCGTCAGTTGGACTCCCACGAACAGCAATGACAATCCGATGCCAAAGAGGTAATTGATGAAGCCAAATCCAAGGACGTAGCTGTAGGAGAATAGGAGGCCGAAGAGCCCCCAAAAGCTCCACTTTTGGGAAATGGCCCGATTGGTTATGGCGAAACCAGCTCCGGTAACTCCGATCGAGTTAAAGAGGAAGAGCTTCATCAGCCAGAGGGCATTGATGTTGAAGAAGTAGACGATTGGCGTGATGAAGAGGTCGACCGCCAGGTTTGGCAGAATTGCCCAGTGGGTTTGATAGAAGCTGGAAAGGGCGGACCCTTCTTGCAGTGAGGCGAGGACATGGAGGCGAGCTACGTGGTTAGGGGTATCGACTCCGGGAACTCCGTGTAGGATGAAAATCGGGATACCGGCGATTGCCCAGGCTAGCAGGAACCAGCCCCAAAACTTTTTGGCAGTCATCAGGGTTTCTTCCGGCAGCAGAACATCGCCTCGACTTCATCGAGGCTGAGCGGTCGTCGTCCCCAATAGCCAGCAGTTCCACCGTACACAGCATCAACCACGAAATTCGCTTGTTCGAGCATGCTGGTGACTTCGGGGGCAATGAACAGTCGTTCGTGAATTTGGATTTGCTTGGTGCCGCCGGGGAGATCCCATTCGTCCATGTAGTTGCTGACCATGGTTGCGGGGTTGAACCGTCCATCGGCACTGAATTCGTCTTTGAGTTGACGGATGACGCTGTATCCGTTGAGGCAAGTAATGACCAAAGGAGCGTTGGCTTTGAGGTGTTTAGCGATGTTTCGGTAGACGCTGAGATCGTGTTCGACGGGATTTTCTCCTCTTTCGATGAGACCCAACGAGCCTTCGCAAAGGCAGATGGCCGCTTCGTACATTTTGTCGAGAGCAAAGTTTCGGGCATCCGCGTTTACCCATTCGACATTCAGTTCTCCGGCATTGGCTTTTGCGACTTCGAGCATTTTTTCGCTGAGGTCAAGTCCGGTCATCTGGTAGCCGCGCTTAGCGAGTTCGATGCTGTGGCGTCCGGTTCCGCAGCCGACATCAAGAATCGAGGCTCCAGGTTTAAGCGGATAGAGAGAAAGGAGGAAGTCGACTTCGGCGACGGTGTTCTTGGTGAATGGGTTTTCTTCGTAGGTTGCCGCTTGGCTGTCGAAGAAGTCTCGCCACATAGAACTCATTCCTGTAAGGGTACCCGTGACTGGGTTTCGGGGCGAGGTGCTGTCGTTGGACGCCATTAACTTTGGTTCTCCGCGGTGGTTCCAGTTGAATTCGACTTGCCCTTAGTCGGTGGCGGCGATTGACGAGGACTTTGCGGATGAACTAGGTTGATTGCTGGGACAAGTTTGGGCACCATTTTCGGTTTCCTCTTGGATAGAAATTCGGACCAGGCATGGTCAAGTGAGAGCTTTTTTGCCTCAACATTAATTGCGGCAAGTTTCCGCCGGATTTCTCGGTTGGCTTCGTTTTTCGCCATGTTGGCCTCATATTCTTCTTGCTCAGTTGATTTTAGGTGGTCCTGTCTGGACTTGATTTGAGCCTCGGCGACTCTCAGATAGTCGGATTTGTCGTAGTATTGCGGTCGGTTCTTGCGGAGTTTTAGTTCGAGATCGAGATTATCTTTTCTCAGCTTTGTGAGCACTTGCATTGAGCGAAACAATCGTTGTTGAGCCCTTTCATGAACTTGAGCGTAGTGTTTGGCAAGTGGTTCGGAATCGCAATTGGGCTCGACTTTTTCGAGTTGGAAACCAGTTTTCGCGGTCTGTATATGACAGTTGATGATCTGTTCAATCGCGATTCGCTCTAAACCGGTGTCTCCTGGTTGTTCGAGTTCTTGGCGTAATTGACGAATGCCTTCGATGGTTGATTGATATTCAACGGTATTTGGATGGAGAATATTGAGTGCTTCGTTTCTGGTCCATTCGAATAGGTTTCCGAATTCACGCCAGGCATCGGGGTGGGTTCGTAGAAGATTTTGGACCTCGGCTTGTTGGGTGGGATTGAGGCTTGAGGTGGTGAGTGCGGCGAGGGCTTTGATGGCGTCAGGTGTGGGCATTTTGGTTGATTGTGTAAAGAATTGAGGCTAATTTCGGAAATTTTCATTTTTTGTAGCACTTCATTAATCAAAGGGCAAGACTAATAGATCAGGGTTCAGGGAAACTTTGGTCTGGCCAATTTGATGGGATGTGGACTGTGATGGTCTTTGCTTTTACGCTTCGGATACGGGACTTTTCTTCGGGTGTAACCGGATTATTGACTCGTTTGGCAAACTGAAATACACCTTTTCTCTTAATCATGCCCCGACAAATTAGCGTTTCCTCAATGAATTGGTCCACGAGCTGTAGGAGTCGATCTTGGCGGAGATCGGCTTCAATGTCTTTGGTAATAAGCTCTCGCTCGATGCTTTTTAGTTCATTTCGATGAGCAATATAGGCGTCAGCTTCTTCTTTTGACCGAAAGACTCGGCTGGTGACTTTACCTTGAATTCGTTGCTTATGGACGAAACGGCGCTGTCCGGTGTTTGTGGTTTCCCATGTCATACATTATTATACACTAATAATGTATTAGTGTATTTGGGTTTCTATGTTTTTTTCGTTTTGGGCAGTTGGCCGGTTTCTAGTTCGTTAAACTGGAGTCGGGCGTTTGGGAACTCGGTTCCTCTGCCCGGCCTCCTGGATTTGGGCAATTGACTTTATACTAATTCTGCGGTCAACGTTGGAGAATAGAGCAACAATGATTATTACACCTATTATATTATCAGTATGCTTCGGACTATCGAAGCCTCAAATCGGCGCACCTTCACAGGGCAAAAAAGAATTAAGTAAGG
>JAYUOQ010000325.1:0-9274 GCA_043760685.1 Armatimonadota bacterium
CAGGTAGCGACTCAACCGTGTAGTCGCCACCTTTGACGTGAATGTCAGGCTCAATCTCGGAAATCGTTCGTTCAGGTGTATCTTCTCCAAATGAAACTACACAGTCCACACATCGAAGTGCAGCTATCACCGCCATTCTGTCACCAAGATTATTTACTGGTCTTGTAGGTCCTTTTAGTCGAGACACATTTTCATCAGTATTCAGAGCTACTACTAAATAGTCACCAAGGTCTCTAGCCTTCGATAGGTATTCGACATGACCTGCATGAAGGATATCGAACACACCGTTCGTGAAAACAATTGTCTTATTGGTTCGCAATGCTAATAGTTCTTCGATGGTCAAGTGATAGCCTCCCAGCAAGTCTTATAAACGTCGGCTGGCAAAATGTCATGAAGTCCCACTTCCGAATAGTGGCATCGGTGGATTTGACCGTATGGACATGACCTTGCCGGCTTGGTGATTGAGTATAGTCCAATGGCGGGAACCCCTAAGGCGGCAGCAATATGTGTACTCCCAGTATCACCACCGACATGGGCGTTGCTAAGCGAAATTAATGCGACCAGTTCACGAACTGACGTCTTTCCAAGCAAATTAGAAATTGGTGTTAGACCGGCATTAATGACTTGGGTTGCTGCTTCGATGTCTCCAGGCGCCTTGCCACCAATCAGTATGCTGTGAATTCCCTTGGTGGCAAGCATTTCGGCAAGCACGGCAAAGTGTTCGGGGTTCCATCGTTTCGAGGCCCAGCCTGCCCCAGCATTCATCACGACAAAAGGACCAGCTACCCCAATTGACAGAAGCAGGGCTTTGACGGTTTCACGATCTGCGTCTTGCGGAACCAAACCAAATTCTGCCGTCTCTGTCTCGGCTCCAGCGGCCCGGGCAACATCGAGGTATTGATCAACCACATGAAGACTAGAAGGATCAGGTAGCACCGGGGTGGAAAAGAAGGGTGCAATTTCGCGTTGCCAATGGTAGCCCAATTTTACGTTTGCCTTGGCTCGGCCAACTACCATTGCACTTTTCGATAGCCCTTGCATGTCCAGGGCAATATCAAATGGCGAGTCAAATCGAGGCAAGGAAGCCAATGAAAAACTCGGCTTGCAAGTCAAAACCGTATCGACCGCAGAACAACATTGGACGATGCCGGCAAATCGAGGGTCAACTGCCCACGTAATCATGCTTTCAGGGAATTGCCGTTTGAGGGCAACGGCAACTGGCAAGGTACACACGCAATCACCGAGCGCAGAGAGTCGTGAAATGAGAATTTTCATCTGAGCCTCTCAAGCGCGGCATCATAAATTTCTTGGGATCCGACGTCGGCAGGTATCCCATTACGATTGAGAATCGTAACATTGTCGGTATACGGTCGAAATCGCTCGATTGGCATATTTCCCCAAATTGTAACCAACGGAGTTCCTACCGCGGCGGACATATGACTAGTTCCTGTGTCTCCCGCGATATGAATAGCACTTTTTCGGATCCAATGAACTGATTCCTCAATGGTTGTTTTTCCTGTCAAATCGGTAGACCCAGCAGGCACGTTGATCGAGTCTCCGGCACCTCCTAGATAAACAACTTCGAGTCCCTTTTCCATCAGCTTTGAACCGACTTCCGTAAGTGTTGTTGCCGGTATTACTTTTGCTGGATGCCCAGCTCCAACACATATTGTGACTAACTTTGGGTTGCGCTTGGCAGGCTCGCCGGGGAGGTAGTCGGCATGGAAGTTATGAAGGGGGTACACACTGTCGATCAGTTCATCGAATCTTTCAACTGCGTGTCTATCTTCAAATCCTGGGCTTTGGTAGATGGGGTTGAGTCGACGAGCAACTGGGTCGGTTCCTCCTATTGAAAGTCTATTCTTTGCGCCAGATAGCCGAAGACACCATCCGGTCTTGCTGTGTCCTTGGAAGTCAAATCCATAGTCAAAGTGGTATTGTCGCAAACCAGTCAGCCATCGATATTGGGCAAAAAGTGTCTTGAAATCTCCTTTTATCCTCCATGCGGTTCGAGGTAGATCCAACCGTCGATGGACTAGCTTGGGCGACGCTACGATACCCGCACATCGATCCTCGACAACCCAAGTGATTTCTGCATCTGGGTATTGCAGTCGCAAGTCATTTACAGCGTGACCCGCCATCACGCAATCTCCGATCGCTGAGAATCGAACGATCAATATTTTCACAACAGACCTTTCTTTCGGGCGTTACGCCAACGGTCATGCATCCACAGATATTGCTCTGGCGCGAGTCGAATCATTGCTTCAATCTCCGCATTCACCCTGGTCATCAGTTCTTCGGCAGTTTCGCCTTCGTGGGCGACCAATGGTTCTCTATACACAACTTTGTACTTCCCTGGTGAGGTTCTCAAAATGCACATTGGCAAGATTGGAGCTCCAGTTTTAAGGTGAATTCTCGCCGGACCTATGACAGTTCCCGCGATCTTCCCGAAAAACGGAATGTATGCTTCGTCATTGTTTTGATCGGGAAGGATTGCAATAATTTCACCGCCTTTGAGCCGAGTTAGGATATCTCGAGCCGCGCTGCCACTCGGAAGAATATTGAGTCCTCTTGTTCCGCGTATCTTTGTTACTTCTTGGGTTATCTGGTCGTCATTCGCCTTCCGTGCCACACCTGAGACACGTACCCCATGAACCGGCGCCCAGGCCCCAAGTCTTTCCCAGTTTCCGAGATGAGCGGTGATGAGAAGGACTCCCTTCTTTTCGGCAAGGAGCCTCTTGATATGCTCCGATCCTTCTTCCGGCATCGCAATTTCCTCGTCGCTAAATGCGGGCGAACCCATGAAGTCGGCCACCAGGCAACCAATATGCCGATAGTTCGCTCGGGCCAACTTGTATCGCTCAGCTTCGGATAACTCGGGAAATGCAATCGCAAGGTTAGCGTGGGTTTGCTTACGATGCTTCTTGTCCACGTAATAAAGAATGTTTGCCAGGCGAATGCCTCGACGCTCAGCTTTTTCGACATCCTTTATCTGAAACCAGGATTTTGAAAGGGTCAAGAGTCCAAGCCCAAGCTTGTTGATAAGGGGCTTGAAATTCATCCTAACTTTATTTTGAGCCATTTTTTGAACTCATCGACTGGTTCAATGCTGGCAGTTCGGTCCGCGATGACAATTGAGACCTTGTTTGGATCGGAATGGATGCTCAATTTAACCCAATCTTTTCGAGTGACGATCCATGGTAGGTCTCCCTTCTTTTCCTCAAGATTGACGTCGAGTTTGTCATGATCGGGCAAGGCGATGAACACTGCTACGTTGACTCCAACCGCTTCAATCGCAGCTCGAAAAATTTCTGGTCTTCCAATTGCAGTGATGACCCTTGCTCTATCGGGGGCGGCAACGAAGGAGCCGCTAGGATCAGAAAAGGAAAGTCTGGAAAACTGGTGAGTGAATTGGGAGGAGGGAATAGCCAAGTCGGCTCGCCTTGCACCACTGCTTCGTGGCTCACGAAATGGTCCTGCCGGAAAAGCAAAGGAATTTGGCGTCTCAGGATCCAATATGATCGAAACATCTTTGAACAATGGCATATGTTGAAATCCATCATCCATCAGTAATAATGAGCCGGGAAATTTTTCAACGCACAGTTTTGCCGCCGCAACCCGGGCCCGACCAACGATAAGAGGAACCTCTGGAAGCAATTCTCGTATTTCGCTCGGTTCGTCGCCCCACTCAGATGCGTTCAAGTTGCCGTCAGGAGTGACTGATGCCCCGACAGAATGGGGTGCTCCATATCCACTGCATCCGATCACGAAGGGAATTCCAAGTTCACGAAGGCATTTAGCGACAAAGATCACCGTGGGAGTCTTGCCGGTGCCTCCAGCCGTGAAATTACCAACGCATAAAACTTTGCAGGATGCCTTGTACGGCGTTTTGATTCCTAACTTGTAAACAAGGAGGTATGTCTGCCATCCAACGATGTACAGCCAACTCAGGGGCAAAAGAAGGAAACGAACAACAGGGCCCAAAGCAGATTTGCCGTACCAGACCTCCTGAATTGTCATACCAATAGACATTGAACCCGAATTCCTTATAAAAGCTATCAGCTTTGCTTAACAGTTCGGAACTGAGTTTCTACCGGATATCATGTCAACAATGTCATCGATCTTTACAAAAATTTTTAATCGTGAGATTCCTGCCGAATTTGTGTATGAGGACGACCATGTGTTCGCCATTCGAGATATTTCTCCGCAAGCCCCAACTCACGTGATCATCATTACGAAGACAGAGATAACTGGGTTAGCCGAACTTTCGGATCAAGGCGATCACCTAGCAATTTTAAACGCGGCCAAAAAGATTGCTGAACAAGAGAACCTGGTCACCGGGTACCGATTGGTCATTAACCAGGGAGAGGATGGAGGACAAAGCGTCATGCACCTGCATGCCCACCTCCTTGGCGGACGAAAGCTTTCCTGGCCCCCCGGCTAATCACTCTGGAAGTGCAGGGAACATGACTCGGGAAATCTGAGTAACATCGACTTTCCACTTGTCGCCTGACTTTGCAAGAGGAAGTTCGAACTTCTCGTCATATCCGTTCGGTCCTCCTTTATTGATTTGAACAATAACTGATCCGGAATTGTCCGAGGTCGTTGTCGCACCTGAAATTCTCCAAAAGAATGGATAGTGTCGACCCGCAACTTTAACGCTAAATGTCCATTGTTCGCGTAAGCGAGCTTTTGTCTTCTCGGCTTCAGTCGGGTTAGATTGGTCAACATAACTCAGTTCAGTTAGTTTGTCAACATCATGCCTGGCTAGGGCATCCATGAATTGGGCACCAACCGAAGATGGATCTTCCTTCGCAAATACCATTGATGCGACAATCATGCCGACAATGGCAAAAATAGCGAGCCCCAAGATACTTATTCTTCCTGCTTGTCGATGAGATTTCATGATATGTACTTCATTATGGAACGGGCATGGCGGAAAGTGTTTTCCGGGCACTAATTTTCCATTCTCGGCCGCCGACCGGTTTGTCAACTACCCAGACGATTGGCAGACTCGGTGACTTCGCGTTTTTTTGATACAGGACGGCAATTCGAACTTCGCGAGTCAAACGATCCATCCTTGCAAGGCTATATGTTTTGCCCAACTGAAACTGTTGAAGTCCAATACCGATGATCGTAATCCCGTCCCGATTTGCCGGGTCTGCTGCACCACCAAGGTTCCCAATGTCTTCTTCAATCACGGATCGCAAGGCGTCCCAATCTCGTTTTGAGATTCGTTTGTTGTTACTTTGTGCCTGACTAATGCTGTGGAGGGCGGTATGGAACTTCCGAACAGTACTTTCTGGTCCGTAGTTTTGAAGGGTCGAATAAGTAAACAGAACCAGACATGCCAGCAAAAATGCTGGCAAGAGTGAGGCTTTTGGCACAGACCAAACGTTAAACATATCCTTCCACTTGAACTTTATACTTTTAACAGCGTTTGTATCCAATAAGATTCCAATATCTTAAAAAAAGGTGTAAGGTTAATTTACGATGAGTGATTTTCTAACGAGACGCGACTTAATGAAACATGGTGGCATGATTGCGGTAGGTCTTGCCGCACCAAAGTGGCTATCGACCATCGCGGAGGCTGATGTCCTTCGTATTTCCAAAGGAGGAAAGGCTGCCAGCGATACCGTGCTTGTAGTGTGCCAACTCTCAGGCGGAAACGATGGTCTCAATACTGTTGTTCCCTATAGCGATGCCCTCTACTACAAGTACAGACCGTCCCTCGCTCATCAAGAAAACGTTGTACTGAAGCTCAACGAGTCACTTGGATTCCATCCATCAATGAAAGGCATGCACACTCTGTACAAAGAGGGCAAAGTTGCCGTAGTTACCAATGTTGGATATCCGAAGCCAAATCGCTCTCACTTTAAGAGCATGGATATCTGGCAATCTGCCAGCCCAGATGACAAAATGAAACACGGTTGGATTGGGCGGCACTTTGACATTGCCATTAAGAATCAGCCGCCAAATCCGATTGTGGCTCTGGGTCTTTCTACCGAAAAACCCTTGTCGTTGGTTGGTGAAAATGCGAGTATTCCTTGCTTCGCTTCTTTGACTGATGTGCAAAACATGCTTGGTGATGCCAATTCAGAAAAGTTGTTGAGGGACATCCAAGGCATGGATGCAATGTCGGGCAGCCCGACCCGAGTCGTCCAACAAGCCAACAAATCAGCATTGGATGCGATGAGCATTTTGAGTAAGCAACTTAGCAAGTTCACGCCAAAACAAGCCTATGGCGATGATAATTTCGGAAAAGGATTCAAGCAAATTTCTCAACTTATCGGTGCTTCACCGGCAACTCGAGTCGTTTATTTCTCCGCAGGAGGCTTTGACACGCACTCCCGACAGGTTGATACACATGCTAAATTGCTCGAGAACTTTTCAAATGCGGTTACTTCATTCCAACGAGAAATGGAGGCCTTAGGCAAAGCAGATAAGGTTGTCGTTTTGGTCTTCTCTGAATTCGGACGAAGAGTCAGCGAAAATGCAAGTCAAGGAACTGACCATGGCGCCGCCGCTCCAATGTTCCTCATTGGAGGGAAGGTGAAGGGTGGGATTCATGGCTCTAAGCCAGACCTTACCGATCTTCAAGACGGAGACTTAAAGTATAAGATTGATTTTCGTGAGGTCTATGCCTCAACTCTCGACAATTGGGTCGGAGGGGATAGCGAAGTCGTCCTTGGTCAGAAGTTTAAGCCGTTGGCAGTCTTTTAATTCAATCAATGAAATCCCCGTTCTCATGGAGAGCGGGGATTTTTTTGGTTAAAGAACCCCGCAAACGGCTAAAATAGACCATTCAATCCATGCACTATCTGACAGTTCAGGACATTATTTGGATTCACCTCCAAATCACCAACAAGCAGGGCAAGTTTAGCTTCGACAAATTGGAAGAAGCGGCAAGCTACCAATACGCATACGGTAAGAGCCATGACTTGGTGTCACAGGCGGCTCGGTTCTTTCGTGGCTTCTCGATTCTAAACCCATTTGAATCCGGAAATAGCGCAGTCGGTTTCGTTTCGGGCATCGTATTTCTTGAACTCAACGGATTGAGTTTTAATCCTAAAGAAAAAGATCTGACCCAATGGCACGTGCGAGCGATTGACTCATCTACTAGCAAGACCGCGATAGAATCAGGAACTGAAGCCGCTCATGAGGGGCACCATATGAGCGCGCGAGAAGTCACAAAATCAGTGCTTGAACGGTACGAAACAACGGTTCAAAAGCTTTAGAAGGTGAGATTGGAGCGGGCGATGAGAATCGAACTCACATGGCCAGCTTGGAAGGCTGGAGCTTTACCACTAAGCTACGCCCGCTTAGAGACTTCTATTATGAACGAAATTTGCTCGGACTTTCCAGGGGTTAAGCTAGGTTCGCTAACTTGTTGAACCCCTGATATCTTAGTCACGAGCCGAATACAGGCATCAAGTATCAGCAGAACTGAAATTCTGGCGATCCAAAAATGAGCCTCAATACATCCGCTGCCACTGCATTTGCATTTTTTTGACTGAGATCCTCTCCTTTCAGACTTTGGGAGGCAGCCTTCGCCAAAGTATCCAGTTTCACCTGAGTAAATGGAGCGTCGTACATAGAGGCTAGCTTCTTCGCAATGCCTTGGGGAGTTGGGTCATCGGCCAACAAGCTATAAATTGGAAATTTGCCTACGCCTCCCTTTGTCGAAATTCCCATCAGTTTATTGGCCCAACTAATTCGTTCGACCATCGTCGCAGAGGTGATCCAAGCATCGCCAGGTTTCCAACCCGAAACGTCTGGTGGATACAGCAGCCACATTCCTTGGTTTTTCATCGCACTCGATACACCAGCAGCGGGGCCAATTTTGGCTTTTGCAGCATTTTCACCCGTTCCGGCCGCAGCAAGCTTTTCTGCCATGCTCTCGCCGATGCCCATAGCTCGCGTAGTTGACAAACAAAAATCCAATGGATTCTTGATGAGTTTTCGATACGAACGCTCCGAATAGAACTCATTGGACTCAACAATGGCTCGAATCAGGGTTTTAATATCGAGGCCTGACCGAATAAAGTCCTCAGCAAATGGCTTGATCACGGATGGCTCGGGATTTGGGTAAACAAACCAATTCCAGATTTTCGTTGTGACAAACATTGCTAGTTGTGGGTTTGCGCAAAGAATTCCGATAACTTCTTCGCCAGTTAAGCTTCCAGACTTTCCTAAGAACGTTTTTGCGCCGTCATCATGTAACACTGGCTTAAACATAAATTCGGCTGGCGCTTTCTCAGCTTTACCCTTTGCAGTACGCACGAAGCTCCAGCCAGTAAATGCCCTTGCTGCCTCTTGTACGTCCTTTTCCGAGTAGTTTCCAACGCCGAGGGTAAAAAGCTCCATAACCTCGCGCGCAAAGTTCTCGTTGGCTCTTCCTTTGATATTGTCCTGACCATCGAGCCAAATTAACATTGCAGGGTCCTTTGAAACTTCCAACAAGAGGGTTTTAAAGTTGCCAAGTGCGTTGCGACGAAGAATCTCATTTTGTTGGATCATCAACGGCGCGTTGGTTACTTTCTCCGCACTGGTCGCAAAGTGATTGTGCCAAAAAAGGGTCATCTTCTCGACGAGGGGTCGGCGAGTCATCATTATTCTCGCAGCAAAACCAACCACCGCCTGAGCTGGCTTAATGACATCTTTGGCGTTCTCAACTACTTCCCACTGGAAGTCATAAGCTTCGGGAGTCGATTCGCAATTGAGAAGCTTATTGATAGCTCCCTTTAGCCCGTCCTGCATATAGTAGTTGAGCTCTGACTCACTGGCCCCAAGCCCAAATCGTCTTAATAAATGTGCGCCTTTCTCCCTTTCGGTCAATGCCATAGTGAGAGTTTAAACGCAAGGCGAAAGCCTCTGTTCGGTTTTCTGCCAAAATGCCTACGAAAAATGAAAAGGGCCAGAAGAAACTTCTGGCCCTTTGGTCTGAAATGTAAACGGAACTATTCTTCTTTCGCGTTGGAAGAGGTGAATGTCGCTTCGTTTACGAATTTGAAGAGGGTGGTTCCTTGGTAGGAAGCCTTGAGTGCATATCGAGTCTGTTCGCCAGATTTGGTCTTTCGAACCATTTTGGTCTTTCGAACGTCGCCTTCTGGCACTTCAACATGAGATCGAGTCTTTAGATTATAGAACTTCATTTTTACTCCTAAATTGGCTATCGAGTTTCCCCCTCGCACAATCCGTCTAGGTTCAAATTTGCCGAATTAGAGAATATCACAATCTCAAGCAAAGTCAAGTCAAATTTGAAGAGAATCTA
>JAYUOQ010000326.1:0-9240 GCA_043760685.1 Armatimonadota bacterium
TAAGGAAGTTAAGTCGACTTCGGCTCCGGTTAGCCGTGCCGAAGCTAATGCCGTATTTGCGAAGGCATGGAAGGCACTTGCCACGGGACTCAAAGCAAAAGGAACCAATCCGGTTAAGATTCCTGTTGACAAGAATCCCATCACGAAGAACGAAGTTTTGGCGGCGTTTAACGCCTTCGTTACGCAAACGAGACCGATGTTCAAACGGTCGGCGACTAGGGTGGCATTTAATGTTGCAAGGGTCCGTAAGGATTTGGATATGAAAGGATTTGGGAAGTTGATTGAGGAAGGATTCGTGATGCCAGTTGGTCCGCTGGTAACCGGTAAGAACGGAACACTTTCTACTTTTGAATTTGGTGACGCGGTTGGAGTTCTCATGCTCAGAATTGCCGATTTGGCGCATCTTCCTTCTCGGAAATTTACTCCTGCATTGATGCCTGACGGCGGCTAGTTGTGTCGTAACCACACCTGCATGTAGCTTTTTCCTTTGCCGTTCCAAGTTCGATAGGGAATGAGGTTCATGGTTCCTTGCTTCGTTGCCGGGTCAGCAAACTCTTCGTAAAGTTCTCCATGCTGAGAAGGCGTTTCACGAAGCACCGAAGCCTGAAGGACCGTTGAGCCATCCGGGCACGTTTTGTTGGTAGTTCGAATTTCATCTCCCAAGTCAAAGGTGACTAGTTGGGGGGCAGTCTCAAGTGTGAATTCCTCTCCGCAATAGATGGATGGGCCGAATGAAACAGCGAGACGTCCGACATTGTCCATGACCATTCGGTGCGACTTGTGCATCTTCACATTCATTTCAAAATCGAGGGAAAGGACAGTTTTGTTCGACCATTCGTGCTGGAAGACCATGAAGCCATTTTCGTATTCTGCTCCTTCGGTTGAATCGGGGAAATCGACATTAATTTCGTCGCTCCAGTCGGGGATCCGAATGGCGAGCTTCTTTTTGTTTGGCTTGCCGGTGAAACTGATGGATACTTTGCCATCATGGGGATAGTTGGATTCGATCTTAATTACAAGTCCGTCTGCGAGATTGAATGTCCCGGCGATAGGCATTCCAATATAAATGGTGTCTTCGGATTCCCAAAGGGAATACTGGACAATGCTTCCGACAAATCGTGCCACGTTTGGCGGACAGCAAGCACATCCAAACCACTTTTCCCGCTCGTGGTCAGTTCGGCTTTCGAGCGGATTGTCGTAGTAGTAGAGTGTAGTGTCGAGGGAAACTCCACTCAAGACGCCATTTAAGGTTACTCGTTCGAGGACATCGAGGTACTCGGCACTGCCAGAAGCTTCAAACATTCGACGACCCCACATTGCAAGCGCGATTCCCGCACAAGTTTCGGCATAGGCGTTCAAGTTTGGCAAATCGTAATCATCGGTAAAGCCTTCATTGTCTCCGGTACTACCGATTCCTCCTGTGATATACATTCGTTTTTCGGTGAGGTTCTCCCATATAGTGTGGATGGCGTCAAACAACTCGGTGTCGTTGCGTCGTGATGAGCTCATTGCGGCGGCGGCATAGAGGTACGCAGCTCTGACTGAATGTCCTACGATTTGGTTTTGCTCTCGAATTGGCTTGTCGTCCTGGGCGTATGCTCCATTATAGATACCGTTCTTCACGATCAACGCATTGGCGGCGCGAAACATGGTTTGTAATTCAGGATCGGCTACTTCTGGCTCAAAAGGCGATGGTCGTTGGCCGCGAATATCGATCATCCAGTCGGCAAGTTCGGCAAACTGGAGGTCCCCGGTGACTTCAGTCATTCGGTAAAGGGCAATCTCGATTTCTGGATGTCCGCAAAAGCCTGGCTTCTTATCTGGCCCGTAACTTGCCTTGATGCAGGCGACCGCCTTTTTCGAGACTTCCATCAACCGATCATCTCCAAGGTTTTCTTTGAGGGCGACTGCTGCTTCGAAAAGGTGTCCGAGGCAGTACATCTCGTGCATGTTTGTCAGATTTCGCCACTGGAGATGTGGGTGATTGACTTGGACATGGGTGTTTAAGTACCCATCTTCAGCTTGGGCACCTTCAATGGCCTTGATCGCGGTTTCGATGATCTCGGCGATCTTTGGATTCGGTCGAAGCTTTTGAACGTAGACCGCGCCTTCTAGAAGCTTGTAAACATCGCTATCGTTGAATCGATATCCTTCGTAAGTTCCACTCTCCTTCCTGGCGGCGCGATAGAAATTCTCCAATCGCCCGGTGGAGACGATTTGATCCCATTGGCTTGCGATTCCCTTGTCGGAGAATTCGTCGAGATATCGTCCCCAAAAACCTTCTATGTTCTTAACTTTGGCGAGGGAAATAGAGCGAATCATATCGGAGAGGATACCGGACAGGGGAAGCGAGGGAAGGGAAGAATGAGGTGCTCTCTCTTGTTGAGACATGCTTGTTACCGGATCGTTAGCGCCTGGCTCTTTATTCAGCGACGGTTGTGCTCCAGATTTCACCAATTGACAAATCTCTCTCCGATCCATCACAATAACATTGAAATGAGTACACGTATCGCGCGTGATCACAACGGCTAGTCAGCCAGAAATTTGCCCATGGGCTTTTTCTGTTAGCCCTTGTTGAACACCAATCCACCAAAGAACTCGATGTAACGCGAGATGGGTTTGCTGTATCCTCCCGCCCGCTCATCCGGCCAGTTTAGGTTCGGCAGTTCATCCTATGGGCAGAACACCAGAAAGAAAAGCAAGATTAAAAGAAAAGTACGAAGAGAAAAAGAGACAGCAGCTTGCGGTCGCGAGGGTCTTGAAGAAGGCCAACGCAGAAGCAAAGAAGTCTCATGTAAGCGGACCTAAAAGGAAAACCGCCGACAACTTGTTGCACTTCATCGAAAGCGTGATCGTTCCTCATTCGCAAGTGAGGACGATCGACACGTTTCGGTGCAAGACTTATAACCTAGATAAGCAGATCCGGGCACTCGTCGATCACCTGTATGTGAACTACGCGGTTCCCGAGTTTCTGTACCCCTGCATGTACTCGACATCTGGCAAGGTCGAAGTACTTCGGCAGGAAAAGCAAGTGGCGCTCAAAAAGCAGAAACGAGCCCAAATTGTTCTGGAGCAGAGCCTATTCATGGCTTGCGCTTCGGGGCAATCACTGGCTCCGATTCTTAAGCCTTGGCTCACCAAAAAGGAGGTTCACGCCTTTTTGCAGGGCGCTGAATCAGGCTCGATTGTCCAGAATATGTTCCAAGCAAAGCTCGTCGTTGCCGGTGTGCGAAAGGAGTGGATTGAGCACCTGGTTCCACAGTTCGCAGCAGCCTTTTGGACACGCGGCTTGACCTCGACATTCGTTGCCGACTTCTGCCGTATATTTGCTAACGACGAGCAAAAACTCGGCCTGAGACAGTTACGGGCGATGGTGGACTACGTGGCGCACATGGAGAAAGAGGCTCAGTTCTCTCTGAAAGGAAGGACTCTGGAGTCGCTTCTCAAAGCGAGCACAGAGTGGCACCGACGAAACATTTGGGGCCGAGTTGTGAACTTTGAATGTTGGCCGTTGACCTACCCAATTTGGACCTGCGAGAGTTATGGACTCCATGTCCGAGTGCAGGAGTTGACCAACAATCATTTGCTTCACGACGAGACCTACGAACAAGAACACTGCGTGTTTTCGTATTGGACCAAGTGCAAAGCTGGATTCAGCCGAATCCTATCGGTGCGTTGGTACCAGGGAGGCGTCGGAGCTGCCATTGTCAATCGGATTACCATAGAGATCGACTCTGGATCCAACCAGATCGTCCAGATTCGCGGAAAGCATAACCGTGTTGTTACCAAACAAGAGATGGAAGCGATCCGAACTTGGGCAGGCGAGTATGGCGTGACGATTTCGAGATTGGCAAAATAATTCGGAGAGGGGTAGCTTGCCAACCTCTCCCAATTTCCTCCCTTGTCGTCGCACGGTAAAAAGTGAGGCGTGAGGTGGTCCCTGATAGTGGCAACTTTCAGCCGTAGACGGGCGATTTTAGAAGCTTGATGAATATCAAGTCCTGATTCAAAACTGGAAGACTAGAAACGTTTCTCGCTTCCCCCCGCTTCTTTCCCTTCTTAGCTACTTATTGTAAGTGGGTTCCCATTCGCCTTTGCGTGCTTTTGGCCGAGGATTATCGCGAGGCCGAAGATGCCTCCGCCAATTCCTGCGACCAGATACTTCAGCGGCGCAGAGAGCTCGCTTTGGCTCAAGGATATGATGATCCCGCCGAGGATTCCGCATGCGATCGCCGAGATTGGAACGTGATTCATGTTAGGCCTAGCTTCATTGCCTCATCGTAGCTGAACAAATTTGATTCGATATGTTTGATGGTGGTCATATTCAGGTCGGGATCTGCCTTTAGGTTCTCGAGGTGCTTGCGGAGCCGCTGCCTTCCATCGTTGCGTACAGCGAGAGCGTTAATGGCTCCCGATCGGAGATTCCATGAGGAATGGGTGACGTAGGGCCAAATTGCCGAGCAGAATCCTTTACCTTGGTAGCGATAGCCGTTATAGAGCATTCCGAAAAGCGCGTTGTAGATCAATGGCTCAGGAGTCTTTGGGTCCTGAACGAGCTTCAGGATGAATTGCCAATCGAATTTCTTGCCTTCAAATGCCATGGCATCGATGGCGACGGCATGGACATACGGATGGACGTCTCCAGTTGCGAGGTGCACCAAGTAGGCATGGGCTTGGTCGGTTTGCATCCACCCAAGGAGCTCTACCAGTTCGATTATGTGTGAATCAGGATCACTGCTCCAATAGCTACCGAGGCCAGGCGGATCGAAAGAATAGGTTTTGAGAAGTCGTTTGTTTTCATTTTCGATCATCTGGACTATAGTTCGGAATCCGCTACGAAATCCTCGGTAATAGTCGATGGCGGCCCTCACAGTGTCGTGCGAAGCATCAGATTTGATGATATCGAGAAGAAGGCCGTGGCGTGACGTTCGTTTGGAGGCTTTGATGTAGGGAGCAAATTTCTCTCGGTTTGCACGGAGATAACTCTCACGGCCCGGATCGAGATTGTAAGCAAGACCCTGGTGTGTGTACAAGGTCATGCCGGACTCGATTGGCAGAACTCCGGTTAGGAGCTTCCAATAGTGTTCGGTATAGAGGGTCTTCGTGCGCATTGGGAGTTCTTTAATTTATTCTAACTTGCGATATGGGTTTCAAAAGTCGTCAAGATAATGAATGTCGGTTCGTATTTGCTTGGCGACGACATGCTTAAATGACCTCATTTCGGATGATGTTAGGGTTTTCCTTGAAGCTCGTATATCCAACAGCGACTGCAGTTCCTTTCCTATGATTCTGGTGTCGTTATCGAGACTGTTCAGATAACCTCTGACATTCGTGGCCATGACGTTAACTTCATGGTTCGAAAGTCGATGATAGAATAGGCTCGCCAAAGAGAGTTCGATATCGAGACGGGCAAGCTCGATGTTGCTATCGCTAATTGGATTCCAGGCATTGAGTTCGCCATTCCGAGAGTGTAGCCATTGGTAGTTGGATTCACTCTTGGGTTTGTTTGTATGGTCTTCCAACGTCTCCAGCACCCAATCGGAAACAACGAAAGCCCGTATGAACGCATAGCCATTCCATCCGAAATAGGAAACCAATGATATGGTTAGTGCGGCAATGATCCAGGATTTCTTTACTCTCACTACTTTTCCTATGTCGAGGCTGTCCACTGTCAACTCCCAGCCTCACTACGTTCGAGGCAGCGGTCGTTGGCAGTGCCACAAAGAAAACTGACCGCTACTTATTGTAATTCGGTTCCCAGTCGCCTTGTCCTCCTGGGAGGAGGTCGATCAGGGGCCATACCGAGCAGAAATCGTCGCCGGGACCAAATTCCGCTTGGGCTTGGCGGGTGATGGTGCCGTCGGCGTGCTTGGTAAGGGCCGTTACTCCGGGATTGGTTCCTCCTTCGGAGTCGGCAAAGTCGAAGTCTTTGGTTAAGGTCGTTCCGTCGAGGCTAACGACGGGGTATTCCCACTTGCGACCGGCCACAAATGGCGCCATCTTGGCGATTGGGTCGGGTGACGTCAAAACAAAGGCGCATTTGGTCTTGAGGTAGGGCCAAAATGAGTTGAACCCGTCCGCCCAAAGGGTGCAGTACGAGCATCCGGTTCCCATGTTGTGGATGAGGAGCATTTCGTTGTATTCACCGAACAGTTGGGAAAGCTTTACGGTTGATCCGTCGGGATTCTTGAGTTCGTAATCTTTGACTGGAGTAGCGGGAACTGATAGGCGCAGGGCAGTTAGTTCTTTCTTCTTCGCATCAATTTCTTTTTGAAGGGCAGCAATGTGGTCGGCGATGTTCATGGCTTCATTGTACGGGGATTTGGGTGTGAGTGCAATAGCTCTAGGGTAAGCGATGCGGGTTTTGGGTGAGGAGGGCGAGCCCGTAGGGTTGGACTTCGGCAGTCATGACTCCTGCGACGATAGCAGGGTCAAGGTTCATCATTAGTTCAGCTTCAGCCATCGATTCTGCGTGAAAGATGCCGATTCCAATGACCTGTTCTGGCTCACCGAGTGAGCGACCGGCAAGGAGCATTTTGCCCTCTGCGACAAGGGCAGAGTAGTAGGAAAAGTGCCCGGACACAATTTCCAGTTCTGCGGGCGTGGGACCACCTGTTAGCATCCCTAGCCGAATTGGGCGAAGAATGACAATGAAGTTCCAGTGACTCATTATTCGCGTCGCAAAGCAACAATCGGGTCAAGCTTCGAGGCTGATAGCGCAGGATAGAATCCGAAAATCACTCCAATGAATGCGGAGAAGCCCATGGCCCCGATGGCTGCAGAAACCGGGAACGGGGTGGCAAGCCCACCTTCGTTTGGCCACTTCATTCGTTGAGTAATCAGCGTGACCGCGGAACCAAATCCATAGGCAATTCCCATTCCAATCAATCCACCAATGAGTGCAAGGGTGGCGGCTTCAACAATGAATTGAGTGAGAACCAATTTGCTTTTTGCTCCGAGGGCTTTTCTTAAACCGATTTCTTTGGTTCGTTCGGTTACGGAAACGAGCATGATGTTCATGATGCCAATTCCGCCAACCAAAAGACTCAGAGCAGCGATTGCAGAAAGGAGGCTTCCGGCAGCGGCGATGAGACCGTTGAAAACGGTGAGGATGGATTCGGCACTATCTACTCGATAGACCTTTTTGTTGCCACTCTTGAGCATGAGCGCCTTCCAGATATCATCCATTGCGGTTTCGGGCTTTATTCCTGCCTTTGGTGTTGCCTGAATATAATCGAGCCGTCTTCCACCTATCCATTTACTTTGGGCAGTGGTAAATGGGAGGGCAATATCTTTTCCGTTGCTTTGCCCGAAAACGGTTTGCACTTTGGCAACGCCAATAACTTCAACCGAAATGCCGGCGATGGTGACGAGCTTTCCTTCAGCGGCTTCCTTGGGAAAAAGTTTGTCCTTAACGTCAACTCCAATGACACAAACGTTGGCTCGATCATCCATCTCTTGATCTGTATAGAACCTTCCGCTTTGTAGCTCGGTTCCGTTTAATCGAAAGGTCTCGACGCCACCACCAGTGACACGGGGACCATCCAAAGTTTTGTCACTATAGGAGACTTTGGAGGCATTGACGGTGACGGCTGGCGAAATAATGTCTAGACTCGAGCATCGGTCTCGAAGATACTTGACGTCTTCGGTTTTCAGTCCATCGAGCCTTCCTAGGCTTTGTCCTCGACCTCGAAAACCACCGTCAAAAAAGACGGTAATGGTTTGGGCACCAATCTTTGAGAATTGGTTGGTCATATAGGCTTGAAAGCCGTTTGAAATCATGACGGTGATGGTCACCGCCATAACTCCGATAATGACGCCGAACATGGTTAGGAAAGCGCGAAGCTTATGTAGCCTGAGCATGTCGAGCGCGACGAGCACGCTCTGTAGGATGCTCATTTTTTGGCTCCGTCACTCTTATTGGATGCTTCGTTGTTTGACCCAGAACTATCATTGTCTGGTCCCATTTGCATAAAGCCCTTTCTAGATGGTCCCTTGAATTCTGGCTTGACTACCTTGTCGCCAACCTTGAGCCCAGAGAGGATTTCGAGCTTGCTTGAGGTGACCAAGCCGACCTTGATTGGGACGCTGGTTGGCTTCGACTTTGGATCCTTTGGATTTGCGGCAGGGACGTAAGCGAAGTAGTCGTTGCCTTTCTTTTCGGTGTATTCGGAAGGCAGGAAGACAACATCCTTCTTGTTTGCCACTCTCATGGTGCACTTCGCGCTCATTCCCGATTTGAGTCCGGGATCTACTTCGGCGAGCATGATTTCGACTTCGTACTTAACAACGGAGTCGCTACCGACTAATGCGGTTTGACCTTCGGCGACTTGCTTGGCAGGTGCGATTTTGCTCACTCTGCCTTTCAATGTCTTGTTGGGAACTGCATCAACGTTGACTTCGGCATCCATTCCGATGCTGAGCCGGGCGACGTCAATTTCGTTCACCGCCAACTTGACCCTCATTTGAGTTCGGTCTTCGATGCGAACGATGGTTGTGCCTGAGCTGAACTGACCCAATCCAGTAGCGTTCTCACCAACTTGAAGGAGTCGTTTTGTTACGATTCCGGAAATTTGGGAATAGACGTTGGTTTCTCTTAACAGGCGCTCGTTTTCTTGGAGGGATGCTTGGATTTGCATCACCGAAGCCTTGCTTTGGAGCTTGGATTTTTCGAGGGCGGACGGGTCTGCAAGTCCTGCTCGTGCCTTGTCAAGGTCTGCTCTGGCGCTTCTCAGGTCTTGGCGTTTGCTGTCCAAGGTGTAAAGATTGGTGCTGGCTCGGGAAAGAGCGGCTTTGGCATTTTTGATCGACTCTTCAGCGCGAGCCAGTTCCGAATTAAATCCTGCCTCGATACGATCGTAGGCTGTCTTCGCATTGCCGTACCGTGCCTTGGCGAGTTCTACCGTGAGAGATGCACTTTCAACCGTCTTTGTAGCAACGTATCCTTTGTCTTCTAGTTCCTGTTGTCGCTTGAGGTCAATCTGAGCATTCTTGAGGTTTTGTTCTGCTTCTTCCAGGTTTGCTTTTGCGGACGCCCGTTGAGTCGGCTGCGAATTGCTAAGAAAACGTTCCTTATCTTGGACTGCAGATGCAAGATTGGCTTTTGCTTGATTGATTTCGGCCTGAAGAAGGGCGGGGGCTGACCGTAAATCAAGCTCAAGTTGTCGGACTCTTGCCTCGGCATTTACGACGGCGGCGCGAGAAGTCGTGATTCGTTGGCTAATTTCGATAGAAGTTCGA
>JAYUOQ010000327.1:0-3522 GCA_043760685.1 Armatimonadota bacterium
CTTAATGATGTTCGCAATTGCTGTCGAGGTAACTAGTAAATTCTTGGCACCGGCATCGCTTCTTGAGATTTCTTCAACTGAATGGTCTCCATAAAGTGCCTTGGCTGCCTCGATTATTGTCGGAGTGGGTTGATATCGACCACCAATCCAAAATTGAACATCAATTGATTTGCCAGGAAACTGTTGAAGAACTTTCTCAAAAGTGCCAATTATTTCATCTGTAGTCGAATTGATTGGTTGAAGAACTAAATCTTCGTGAGGTTCGAGAATAAGTTGTTGATCACCGGCCTTTGCAAGGGTCGCAATCAAAATTGGCGCAACTACTTCGTTATGACTCGTACTGTGAAAATTCTTAAGATCAAGAGCATAGTCCCATACTTGGTCGCGATCCCCGGCCTTGAATTGGGTCTCGAAGTTTTTGAATTCAAGCACGAAAATGATGTTTCTAATAATGACAAGGACATCTATTCGTTTACCTACTCTAGGTACTGCAAATTCGAACGCTACCCAACCTTTGTCACAGAACAAAGTCAGGGACCTTTTTAGAATGTGTATTTGTTCTACCCAAGCATTGATTTGGGGTGATTCGACCGGAAATGCGCTGGCCAATGTCAATTCACCAACTATCTCGTTGTCGCTTTTCACTAAGAACTCACCGATCGAAGCTGAAAAATACGCCCGGTTCACTCTCAAATGCTTTTCAGTTAACGAGCTTGGCATATGGTGATAGGCTACCTGTTTGGATTCTTAAAGGTCTCCAGATATGAGCCTTCATTAGGCAAACCACTTGGTAGTCGAAACGGGCCTGTTCAAAGAGATCGGTGATCTTCAGATAAAAGCGACGCTCACTCGCCCGGATCTTGCGAATGCGCTGACTGAGTTCATCACCCACGTGGCTAGCATAGCCTATCAACCCCGCTCGATCCGCCTCACTTCGCCCCCAAAGTCGCAATCGAATACCTGGTCCTTAATAATCCAAGATTTTTCATACTTCTCAAAAATCGATCCGGCCGACCATTTATAGCCAAAAAGCCAGAACCAGCCCAGAATTACCAGCTTTAACTTTCCCAATTGAATTGAAGATGAACTCTGCAACAAGCGGGACGTTTTACCGATAAGATATACTGGGAGAGCCGCAAAGTGGACAGATGGCTGAGTGGACGAAAGCGCCCGCCTGCTAAGTGGGTAAGGGAGAGATCTCTTCTCGGGTTCGAATCCCGATCTGTCCGCCAGAAAATATATTGTGATTAAAAAGTGGTTAACAATAGGAGCGATGATTTGCACCATCGTTGGAACGGCATCAGCGCAATCGCTGAATGACTATCTTGCGCTTCGCAAAGCAAACAAGATAGTCAAATCGTCACCCGTGGGGTCGCTCGATAGCTTCGTCGGCACCAAGGTGGTCGAGCTCAATTGCACCATCGTGGGCTACATTCAATCGGAAGATCTCATAAGCCTCTCGGTCAGCTATCCAAACAATCCGGCCAGAGATCACGCTGTAACGGCAAAGACTCTTCCATCCTGGATCAATGGTGGTCCAGTTGAAGTCAGGATGCTGGTCAAGGCAACTCATGCCGACGTCATGTCTGAAATTCAATATGAGTTCATCGCAGTTGCCATGAACTCAGAAGTAACCAGTTACGAAAAAGCGAACGCTCCAGCGGTTGCCGAACCGACGGTTAAGTCACCGGCGCCAGCCAAGCGAAGCACCACATCGTCGCGCAGCAAAGTTTCTTCACCGAGAGGAAAAATTGTTGGCGATCCAAAGGTCATCTCAATCTACGCTTCGTTCATCAAGAACCACAACAAGAAGTTGACCAACGACCGAGCCTACGAAATTGCCGAGGCGGTCATACGATGGAGTCTAACATACGATATCGACGCCCGACTTGTTGTTGCCGTCCTCATCACTGAAAGCGACTTCAATCCAACATGCTTTTCAACTGCTGGCGCAATGGGACTTGGTCAACTGATGACTGAGAACTGCAAAGAGTACGGAATCAACAACCCGTACGACACCAACCAAAACCTCTATGGCACGGTCAGACAGCTTCGAGAGCACCTTGACCGCTATCCTGGCGCCGATATGGATCAAAAGAAGCTTGCGCTCGCCCTTGCGGCCTACAACGCTGGCCCTGGCGCAGTCAGAAAGTATGGCGGCATTCCACCCTATCGAGAGACCCAGAATTATATCAAGCGGATTTTCTCACGCTATCGTCAGCTTTGTTCTGGTGACTAAGAAATTGCTTAGTTGCCCGATTTTCGCGGCATATCGGATTTGCTTTCGTTCACTTGCTGGCTAACCCACGCAAGTGCCGCTTCCCTTTCTTTAAAGTAAAAGCCCTTCTCGGTCAGTGCCTTGATCGGGTCCTTTGCGTACTTTGCCGCAAAGATCGCATCGTGCTTGATCGTATCTTTGATGAGCGACGCCTGGAAACACTCTAAATCCAAAAGTTGCTTCGACGCGTTAGGGTCTCGTTCAAGCGCTTTAGCCGCTTCGCCGTACATGCCAAGGGCTCGAAGTGACATACCTCGAAGGCTATGGTAGCCTGGCTCAAAAGGGTTGAGGAGGATCAGGCGATTAGTCGTTCTAACCAATGCCTTGAAATCTTGCTGCTTCCACAGGAGGCGAGCATAAAGCTCTAATGCGCCAAGGTGATCCGAAGTTTCAGATAGCACCGTTTGAACGAGCGAACTGGCAAGTTCAAACTCATTTCTCGCAAGATGACGCTCTGCCTTAGTAACAAGCAAGGCATTTCGACGTCTTTTTGCTGTCTCTATCCGTGATGTTGGGTTTGTTCCCCTTTGCATAAAACCCTAAGCTACACATTAGGATAGCAATCATGCCGGGGAAATACACCTGGTAAATATATGGTATCAGCCGCCTAGGCTGCGGTCGGAACCAAAAGCTGGTTAAATTGCGGGCTGAGGCTCGCAACCTTCGCACGCAACTGGAGAGGCATCTTTGCGCTGCCGTCTGGAGTTCGCAAATCGGCCCCAATACCCTTGGCAACCAAGTCATTAGCCCAAATCGCAGCCGCCTCTTTTTCTCCACCCAAGAGGTAGACCATGATGAGTCCATCAGGGTGTTTGCACATGAGAGATCCTATTGGAACGTGAGGGCGAATTCTCAATCCTAAAGTGCGCATTGCATGAGCAATTGCTGGCTTACCAAACTTGCGTTCGTACTCCTTGTACTGCAATGGTATGAGGGTAACCATAACGCCTTCGGCCTTGCCGACGGCTTCCACAAATCTTCGTGGTGAGAGAATCCCTTCGTCGATTGCATCATGGTCTTCTGGCTTGGCGAACAATCGAGATAACTCGGCGGAAGCTGACCGAAGTGTGGCGACTTCCGACGTATCGATGCCACCAATTCGTCCACTCGCCGCGGTTAGGTAACCAATTGGGCCGCTTTCGCCTGGAATAGGAATGATCACGTAGCTACCAATGCGGTTTCGGACAATTGCATCGCTTGGGAGAAGAGTGCTCGTACGGGCATCAGGAATGATGACTTCGGGC
>JAYUOQ010000328.1:0-3516 GCA_043760685.1 Armatimonadota bacterium
ATTGCTGCTCCTCTCTCAACCCTTATCTCGACAATCGAAGCAATCTACGCGGAGCCTATCCGTACGATTGGTGCGGTTGCTGACAAGGCAAACGGAGAAGAAGCTACGACGAAGCAAGTTAGAGAAGCCGGGGGGGAAATCGAAGTTATGATGGACTAAACGTCAAATACAAAAGAGTGACAGGTTGTCTATGGAATTAACAGCGGAAATACCTGCGCTATATATGATGTCAATGTAGCAACGCTTCATTTCGTGAAGGTCTTCAGATGTAAAGCTAGCCCATTCGTCATTCCCTTCCACACCATGCGCGATAATATTTCTCCTTTTATAATAGAGATCGAATTTTGTAGAGATATTCGATATGTCTTTGCAACTCCAACCCATTCCGATGAAAAGCTTCTCCATACCTGTAAATTCAAAATTTCTAAATTCATGCTTTGGATCTATTTCACGCATTAAAGGCTTATGGTTTTTTTTTAACGCTTCGTTGAGTTCACTGATTAAATATGTGTCGAATGACTTTCTATTTGCAAATGCAATATCAAATTTCTTCGCGGCAATGAAGCTCGGATACTTATCTCGGTGTCGCATGTATAGAAAGTCTTCAACTAAAAGAGAAGCGTTGATTTCTTTGCCGCTCCCCTCTTGAATGTGATAGCGAATGACAATATTCGCTAATTCCTTTAGACAAGCTTCAAGCACACCGTGGATTCGAATAACTGCATAATTGTTTAGAGAGCGCTTGTGGTCATCACTTATATCCGTACAAGTGTAATCGCACAGGGTCTGAAGCTCAAAAACTCTATCCCCAATCAGACTTAAAACATCAAGGTTGCTTGTTGCCACTAAATGCTTTTTCCGCCAATTCAATTCTGGTTGTCAATTTTGGTTTACTGTTTGCGCCTGGTCCAGTATTTTGCCTAAACTTGGCACTTTTTACTAACTGAATCAATCTCTCTTTCGCATCATGCGGTAGAAGGTCCTCCAAGTAGGAAGATGCCCTATAAGCTCCTATGGAAACGGCTTCAAAGTAAGCTGGAGCAAGGCTCCCAGTTGGCAAGTGGGCTTCATTATACTTTACGAATGCAAATTCACCGAGTTTCTCTTCGATCAAATTAAATAGTCTCGCAAAGTCGGCACGCTCGGCTTGGTAATCAAATTTGACAGTATCATAAAGCAATATTGCTTCATAGAAGTCATCAAGCCACACGCTAACACTACCCTTATAATTGTGTAAGAAATTTTTAGCGGCAAAGAATCTGAGCACTAATTCTTGTCGGCCCAGCCTCCGCTCCCATTCATCAGGGATTGTGCTAGTGACTCGCTGAAATGATTGAATTTCTGCACAATCATTAAGGAATTTCAAGAATACATCTCCTTTTTCGCCTAGGATCCGGACTACTGCATTTCTTATTTCATGCGGTGCAGCAGGTGATCCACCACTGTTAAGTCTTTTAAACATGTGATATCGTAGATGGGGATCATTGGATCTTTTGATAATGACAGCTCGTATAGGCTTTCTTTTCAGCTCCAGCTGAATGGTCTTCGGTAAATCACTGTACATATAGCCATTCAATTGAGGAATGATTTCGCATCCCTGCAGCTTTAGCTGGTTTTGTCCAATTTCATCATCGAACAATCCTTCTTGATCAAGTTCATCCTCGATTAACTCTTCCGGTAGTTGCAGCGCTTCTGGTGAAATGAACTGTATGATTGAGCTTACTCTTTGAAGTCCATCAACGAGCTCATATACACCTTCGGCGTTTTGATACATAAAGAGCTGGGGTATTGGCAGCCCGACAATAAGTGATTCTATAAGCTGACTTTTTTGCTTTATATTCCATCTAAATAACCTTTGAAAAGGAGGCGATATGATTAGCTCTTCGACTATATGCAGGTTAATCAGTTCGCCAACTGATATATCCAAAGATTCGTATCTTGCTTCCGCTTGGGCCTGGTCAATCCGCGACAGTATGTTCATAGCTGGATTCTACTTCGAGGATCAGGGATTTGGTTTTCTTTAAACTCAATTGAAGCACCAGAATTTCCCCCAGGGTTACGTTGGAGTAGCATTGTGCTGCTAACTGATCAAGGTTGCCAGGGCCGAACATGCCATACCTTTCGGCAAACATTTCTCTTGTTGAAAGGTTGGGAATTGGCTATACCAAAGAAATCGCAGATTTGATATTGGCAGAATACGTTGGGAACACGAAGTACCCAAATTTTGATGAGTTCTTTCCCGCTATCCTGAAAAGGCTGGAGACGCTGCCAGACTATAAAGGAGGCTAAGGAGAGCCGTCATATCGGTCAGTCCCGGTAAACTCACCGTATGGCGACGCCAAGTATTCGCGACTTCGATTTCACCGGGAAAAAGGTTCTCGTTCGATGTGATTTCAATGTCCCTCTTGAGGACGGAAAGATCACCGACGATCGACGAATCAGCGAGGCAATCCCAACAATTGACTACCTCCTCAAAAATGGCGCAGCCGTCATTCTTTGCAGCCACCTTGGCAGACCAAAGGGCGGTCCAACCCCAGAATTCTCGCTCCGTCCGGTCGCCAACCAGCTTTCTTCCCTTCTCTATAAGAACGTTGTCTTGCTTCCAGATTGCATTGGACCGGAAGTCACCGAGACCTGCAAGAACCTAAAAGCCGGCGAAGTTGTCCTCCTAGAGAACGTAAGATTCCACCTGGAAGAAGAGAAGAATGACCCGGCTTTTGCCAAACAACTAGCTTCAGTTGCTGATTTTTACGTCAATGACGCATTCGGTACCGCTCATCGCGCTCATGCCTCCACCGCTGGAGTAGCAGACTACTTGCCAAGTGCGGCAGGATTCCTCATCGACAAAGAGATCGAATTCCTTGGCAAAGCAGTCAACAATCCAGCGCGACCTCTAGTCGCAGTCATGGGAGGCTCAAAAGTTCACGATAAGATCGCGCTTATTGACAACATGCTTCCGAAAGTAGACCGTCTCCTGATTGGCGGAGGGATGGTATTCACATTCCTGAAAGCCCAGGGGCACGAAATTGGAAAGTCATTGCTCGATGCCGAAAGCGTTGAGTACGCCGCCGGACTCTTGCGCGACAATCCAACCAAGATTTTGCTTCCTACTGACGTCGTCGTTGCCAGCGAGTTCAAACCTGATTCCGTAGCGACGATCGTTAATGTTGATAAAATGCCAGCCGACCAAATCGGTCTTGACATTGGTCCACACTCAGCCGGACTTTTCACCACGGTTATTCTCGAAGCGGGAACTGTCATCTGGAACGGACCAATGGGGGTTTTTGAAATGGACGCCTTTGCAAACGGTACCAAGGCGGTGGCGTTCGCAATGGCAGAATCCACCGGACTAACCATTGTCGGCGGCGGCGACAGCGCAGCGGCGGTCGAAAAGTTTGGCTATGCCGAGAGCATGAGCCATGTATCAACCGGCGGCGGCGCATCGTTGGAGTTTTTGGAAGGCAAAGAACTGCCGGGTATTGCCGCCCTTGGTAAAATGAACCCATGATCACGGCA
>JAYUOQ010000329.1:0-3486 GCA_043760685.1 Armatimonadota bacterium
ATCGCATTGTCAGATGATTATAAGCATCCTGACGCTTCGTCCTTTATTCGATCGGAGGAGAAGAAGGTTCCGGGTTGCGAGTCTGAAGTGTTTATCGAAGCCATTCCTCTAGGAAGTTCAATGAACTATCGATTTGCGGTAGATAATCCCCAAGGGATTAGCGCAATGGCAATGGCAGCAATTTTGCAGAGTTCATTGTCTGGAGCTTCAAAAGAAGAAATCGTTGCGGTTGAAGAGGACGTTGTTTATAAGATCTTCGGCAATGAACTTTCGATGGGAAAGAACCTTGGCTTGACCAACATGATTCGGATTGTCAAGCGATTGGCTCAATAGCACTTCACATTTAAAGTTGATTTTAGTGCGCTATTGTGAGAAACTAGCGCGGTGAAGCAATTATTCTGCATAGCTCTTGCCATTTCCATGGGAGCAACTGCATTCTCTCAAGATATTAAGCCCTGGGACAAAGCCGGAGAACGTGCAAAATTCCATTCCAAAGTTGTTCGTGGCATGCCGTCTTCAATGCGCGACGCATCGTACGCCAAGCGACTTTCGATGGAGGCCGACTCTCCTTTCGGCGGATTTTCTTGGCGAAATGTAGGACCAGAATCGCAAAGTGGTCGAGTTTTAACAATTGCGGCGCCGGAAAGCAAGCCAAACCAAATCTACGTAAGTTTTGCGACTGGTGGGCTGTTCCGAACCGAAGATGAGGGTCAATCTTGGACATCGCTTTGGGACAATCAATCCAGTTTTGGAATTGGAGACTTTGCACTATCCAAGGATGGTCAAACGATTTGGCTGGGTACAGGTGAAGCAAATAACCAGCGAACGAGCTATTCCGGCACTGGCGTTTTTAAGTCCACTGATGCCGGCAAGACTTGGAATTTCATGGGTTTGCCCGAAAGTCACCATATTGCAAAAGTATTGATTGATCCTAGGGACGAAAATACGGTTTGGGTTTCGGTTATGGGACACTTATATTCCCAGAATCCTGAGCGAGGACTTTATAAGACGACAGATGGCGGAAAAACTTGGAATTTAGTACTTCAGAAAGACGATTGGACTGGATGTACCGATGTCCAATTGAACCCAAAGAATAGTAAAGTCGCGATCGCGGCTATGTACACCCGGGACCGAAAGGCCTGGAACTTCTTGGAGTCTGGATCAGGAAGCGGCGTGCATCGAACCGAAGACGGAGGAAAGACTTGGCAACTAGTCAACACCCTGCCCAGCGGCGAAAACTGTGGCCGGGTTGGATTGGCATGGGCGAGATCGAATGAAAAAATTGTCTATGCATTTGTCGAGAACCCAGGCAAGAACGGAGATTGGGAAAGTGAAGATGAGCGAGTTGCGAGTGATCGATTGACATTGCGTCGATTTGCGAACCTTGATGCGGAAGTGTTTGCCGACATCGACAACGCAATGTTGAAGACGTTTTGGACCACTTACGGACCCCAGGATTCAAAACTTGAAGACGTTGTTAAGGCGGTCAAGGATAAGAAAATGACCATGGCTGAAGTTCGCGCCCTTATTGAAAAAAGGAATCCGAACGCATTTGATCCTGGTCAGAATAACGACGAATTATACAAATCAACCGACGGAGGTAAGACGTTTGCTCGGTCCAAAAAAGTTGGTGTCTTAGGCGGTTATTACTATAATGAGGTTTTTGTGAATCCATTGAATGAGAACGACGTTTGGCTGACTGGTGTACCGATCATTCGTTCACTGGACGGCGGTGTTACTTGGAAAAATGGTGCCGACAATAGTGTTCACGTTGATTTCCATGCTGTTTATTACGATCCTCGCAATGCCGGAACCGTTTGGGTTGGAAGCGACGGAGGAGCCTATGTAAGTCGGAATAACGGCAAGAATTGGTACCACTTCGAGAATCTTAGTGTGGGTCAATCGACAACTTTGGCAGTGGACGATGCAACGCCTTACAATATCTACACTGGATTGCAAGATAACGGCACGATGAAAGGACCAAACACTTACATTGCTGGCATTACCGATCCGACGATTTGGACAACGATTGGTGGCGGAGATGGTTCCTGGGTAACCGTCGACACTCGTGAGGATTCAAATATGGTCTATACGGCCTCGCAATTTGGGTCTCACAGTGCTCGAAATACGAAGACAAACGTTGGGTACTCGGCTCGGCCGCGAACGGCCCCTAATGACCCTGTTCGAGCCAACTGGATTTCCCCCTTAGTCTTATCACCTCACATTGGTGAGATTGTTTACGTCGGATTTAACAAGCTATTTAGGTCGTTTGATAAGGGAAGAACCTACAAGGCAATTTCTCCGGACCTGACAAGAAATCGACCTAATGGCGACGTTCCTCATTCGACGATTAAAGACGTTTCTGAAAGTCCTCTCAAGTTCGGTTTGATCTATTGTGGTGCGGACGATGGACGGATGACGATGACCCCAGATGGCGGAAATACTTGGACAGATATTCCTACTCCACAACCGGAAAAGTGGATTTCAAAGGTCGTCGCTAGCAAGTACGACGAGAACACGGTCTATGTCTCGCAAAGTGGATATCGGGAAGACGATTGGTCGGCCTATCTTTGGAAGTCTACAGATCGAGGTGCAACATGGACTTCAATCGTAGGAAACCTTCCTCATGAGACCATCAATGTTGTTCGCGAAGATACCAAGAACAAGAACATTCTGTACGTTGGGACTGACATGGGCGTTTACATCACGTTTGATGGTGGGACGACTTGGGAAACACTTCACGGTGGAATGAGTCATCTTCCGGTACACGACCTAGTCATTCAGGAAAGGGAAGACGACTTGGTTATTGCGACCCATGCCCGCGGCTGTTTGGTCTTGAACCTAAAAACTATTCGTTCGATTACCCCAGAACTTCGAAACGAAGATTTGAAGATACTGTCTTTAAGCGATGGAATTCGTGGGTCATGGGGATATGAACGACGTCCGGAATACAGTTCTGAAATGCCGAAAGTTCCGACTGCGAAGGTTTCGTTCTATGCAAAGAATGCAGGGAAGACAAAGCTTGAAATTGTCGACAAAGATGGAAAAGTTATTCTTTCAAAGGAAGTCGATTCGATCAAAGGCTTTAACAATGCCGAGATTGGACTTCGCCTCACAGACGAAAAGTTTGACGTGAAGAAACCATCCAAGCCCAAGGACGCCATGGAAGCAGTTAAGGATCCGTTCTTGGCTAACAGAGCTACCTATCTTGCAGCTGGCTCCTATAAGTTCGTTTTAACGACGAACGGCAAGCGAGTCGAAAAAGACTGGAAACTGGAATAGCTACAGAAGCTTCAGGAGATCGCGAGCATTTGCAACCGCATGTTCGCTGACGGAATCGCCCGCTAACATGCGGGCGATTTCGTTTATTCGCTCTTCTTCGGACAAACGGATGATGTCGGTTTGGACTCGTCCACCTGATTCTCCTTTTTGTATTCTAAAGTGCTCATTGGCTCGACTCGCAACCTGAGGCAGGTGGCTTATAGC
>JAYUOQ010000330.1:0-3474 GCA_043760685.1 Armatimonadota bacterium
GAATCTCTAGATTGTTTGGCGGCACCGTCTGCCCCATCGCGGAATGAGCGATCAGGAATAGTGTTCCCAGGACAATTGATTTGGCAACCATTGATTTACTCTTAAAATACTTATCGGCTTGTTTTCTGAAAAAACTAAAAGAGACCAGGACAAATTTTGTCCTGGTCTCTTCCTTGAGCATTATATTATATGCTATTAATCCTCGATTCGAACACCCATTGATCGAGCGGAGCCAGCAATAATTCTCATTGCCATTTCTTCGTCATCGGTGTTAAGGTCAGCCATTTTTAGCTTGGCGACATCTCGAAGCTTGTCTTTGGTCAAAACTCCAGCCTTGTCCGTCTTCGGATTTGCTGCGCCTGTAGTGATACCAGCCGCTCGCTTGATAAGATCAGTAGCAAGGGGTTGCTTGACAACGAATGAGTAAGATCGATCTTCGTAAACGGTGATTTCAACTGGAAGTACGAAGCCCATTTGCGGGGCAGTCATTTCGTTGTACTTCTTGAGAAATTCCATCATGTTGATTCCTGCTTGACCTAAAGCTGGACCAACTGGTGGCGAAGGGGTTCCTTTACCCGCGGGGATGTTAAGTTTGATGTTTCCTGTTACTTTCTTAGGCATGGCTGACTCCAGTCAAAAATGTAAATTCACCCGGGCACGAGAGGGAAGCATCGCTTGGGCGTGAAAGAATATTGTACCCTATGTAGCGCTCCAGCTTCAGCAGGAACGAGATGGAGACGAAAAGGTCACCCGCGGTCTTCGAGAAGTTGGGATGACCTGAAAGCGACGAATGGACTTCTGCCGCATTCCTTGGATTCTGGCTACCATGTTTGCCCCAAACCTCTGAACTGGCTTTGCTTTAGAGCCAACACCAAGACTAACGATCATCAGTAGAACCATCGTTGGAACCATGCAACCGATCCCACATCCCACAAGCTCAACAAGGCAACCCAGCCCTTCGCCGCATCCGCTTAGCCCTGATCCGGGTTCTCGCCATTCTTCTTTGCCGTCTTTCCTTTTAGCCATGATTGATCTTCATTACTATGATTAATACTCTTGGGTTTCACGCATTTGGCGTTCATCGAATTTGTGCCCTTGGTCCGGCAAATTGCCTGGAATTCACTCAATGGCTTTATACTGCCTAGTGCTGGGTAGTAGCAAGGAAACATCCGCGAGCTAAAAGAGACTCTGCCCGGCTACCTCGCTAATCCGATTGTAACGAAGCTTGGAACATGGCAAAACCAAATTGGCGAGGCTACAAGGAGTGTTATAAAAAACCTAGAACCCTGTTTCTTCCAGACAACACCCTCTGACCTGTACGCCATAGCGAAGAATGAGCGACGGAGGAAGGTTCGCTTCAATCCCGGTCTAGAATCCACGGTCGCTTCTTCGGTCATCGAATCCAAATGGATATATTAGCAACCCTGTTTCTGAGTGCCAATAAAAAGGACAATGCGCCCGGTCTGAGGTTCCCGGAGCCTTGATAGAAATTCCCTTATTGCACTTATTTACTTGGTTCAAAGAATTTTGGCTTTGTGGCTATCGCCTTCTGGAACTCTGGTTCTGTCAGAACTTTGCAGTGAGTATCACCATAAGCGACAATATGCTTGCCTTGGTCCAACTCCGATGAATAGAGCATCCAAAGGGAATCAATATATTCAATCGAGATATACGACAGGCCCGACAGATCAATATTCCATGTGTAGGTTTTGGCGGCAGTCTTAAGTTCATCTTGGAGTAAATACTTCTCATACTTGGACGCTGCTTCCACGCTCGTTTTATAGGGCGGAAAAGTATCGTCAAAGTCGGCAAGATAGAAGGCAGTGCCGACCGCCACTTGCTTTGCAATGGAAAGTCGTTGAGCTTGCTTCGCGATCGGCTTCGCCGAGAGAAAAACAGGATAGAGAATCGCGAACATCACCCCAGCAAACACGAGGAGGCTAATAAGCAATTCTAGATGACCTGCACCAAACAACCCTGGAGTATCTAACCTCGTCGGGCCACCACATTTGGAGCATATTTTTGGCTTGCCGTCAAGTGAAGTTCCACAGTTGGAGCAATTGTGCATTTTGCCTATTACTTACTTTGGTTGAAGATTGGCTTCATGGCCGTCCTGGAGGAAACTTCTTTACGAAGCACTTTGACCGCCCTATAGTCTGCAAATCCAATACCGATCCAGTTTAATTCAACCGGCTCATCAGTGGTGAACATCCAAACTTCATCAGGATTTTTGATTGTCGACTGATTCACCGCGGAGATATCCTTGTTCCATGTAGCAGCAGAACCCTTCATTGCCGCCGTAGCCTTACCCTTACTTGCTACGCTTGTGTGCCCAACGGAATCTAAATAAGGTTCGAGGCGTTTAACAATCGCTGGACCATTGTCAAATGGAGGAAAGCGATCGTCATTGTCCGAAGTGTAAAGCTGGACCGATATGGAAACCCTCTTTGCCAATGAGAGCGTTGCCCGGTCTTTGGCAACTTGCCTAGCCTGGGCAAAAGCCGGCACCATAACCGCCGCGCCAACGATTCCACAAACCACGCACATCCCCGCGCACCCGACCACCACCCAAATCCAAACCGACTTCGATTTCTGTTTTGGTGGAGCGCCTCCCTCGGGGCTGCCCATTTGATACGGTGGAATTTGGCTCATATTGCTAACTTAAAGCATAGAGCATTTCACAAAAGAAAGTAACACTGAAAAATCCCTAACCGGCCGGACCGGGTGGGTCGAGGCTAGGTTCAAGCGTCGCTTTTTCACCAATAAACCCTACGAGTAAAGCAAACATGATGATCGTTGCTCCGATCACTGTGTTCTGAGAAGGAGCCGTGTGATAAACCAACCAATTGAGTAATGCGGCAATTGGCGGCTGGATCGCGATAACAACCCCAATCAACGTCAACGGCGAAGACTCAACGATTCGATACCAAATCGTGAATGTAATGATCCCCGAAATGATGATGAGATAGAACATGGGCAAGTACGCTTGCACGCTGAATGCGGGCACCATCAATGGCAAAGAGGAACCTAAAAACAATGCCGCTAACCAAAAGGCACTGGCACCGCCCCACATCTGCCCAACCAGGACCGAAACCCCCGAAGTCCTTCGAGAAATTCTCGCCGCCATCACACCCATAATGCACTCAGTAATGACCCCGGTACCAAAGATCAAATTGCCTTTCGTATGACCGAGCATGTCGGGAAACTTAAAACCAACCGCAACTATATAGGCGCCAACAAACGACAGCAAGATAGCGATCCATCGCTTAGGTGTCAGGTGTTCTCCTTTTAAGAAAAAGAAGGCAATAATTGACGTCCAAAGGGGACTCGTCGACAGAATCACCGTTCCTTCAACCTCGCTCGTCAAACCAATCGAGGCATAAAACATCAAGTGCGACGGACCAAAGAATAGCAATCCAATGACAAAGCACTTTGCCCAGTCAGCAATCGCCATCGACTGGTAATTACTAAACT
>JAYUOQ010000331.1:0-28187 GCA_043760685.1 Armatimonadota bacterium
TGATCTGGACGGGATGTCTTACTACGAAATTGCCGAGCAGCAAAATACGACGATCGGAACGGTCCGCTCAAGAATTCATCGAGGAAGAAAGCTCCTCAGAACTGCAATTCTCAAAGGGGATTACCAGTTTTCACCCTATCAACTCCAGAAAGACTAATTCTTGCCGAGAATTGTCTTAATGCAAGGGATTTCTAGCCAAGCGCAAAGCGTTGCAAACAGCATCAGTACTGATCCAGTCAGTAGCACCCAAACTCGGGTTCAGGGAATGCTGTTGAAGAAAGCCCTCGAGAGCCAGAAGGCAGAAACCACGCAACTCCTCCAAATGCTTGAAGGCAAGGGGCGGATCGTGGACATAAGAGCGTAGTTCCTTGACGGCACCGGGAACCAATTCCGAACCTAAAGGGTACAATAAAAGAAGTGAGCGAGAAGACGCCCGTTATTCCGACCAAACATTCTTGGCTAAAGAACACCTATTTCTGGATTGCAGCAGTGCTGTTCGTTTTGGGTATTGCCGGACTATTGAAAGGGAATGACTTTATTCGTGACCCTGGACAAAGGCACGAAGATTGGCTCTGGGCAATCTATCTTGTGGCCGCCGTTGTCATGCTCATCAACGGACTCATCTCTCACAAGATTTGGCTGTCTTCGTTTGTCGAAAAGGATTCTAACTAATGGTAAATTGCTCGTGCGGAAAGCCGATTGAAAAAGTGCCAGACTGGCTTAAGTCTGCGCAAGTCGAATTTGTTTGTAACAACTGCCCTAACCGGCAACTCAAGAACATTGCGTTCGTAAACCTCGATGCCGGATTGAAGAATCCTGGTAAGTCAATTGATGGTGAAGAAGAGCCAGTCATTGACGAAGACGACGACGCTGATCTTGATTAAGATTCAATCGGGTTCATCACTGCGATGTTCCAAAATCAAAAAGCCCTATTCAACTTTGAATAGGGCTTTTTTCTGGGTCTTCCCCAGGTTCTTTCAACTATTTTTACGCAGTTCGCGCGAAGACCCTGTTTGGTCTTGGCGTCATGAGGAGGATCCTATCTGGGCTCACTCCTAGCCCCTCTTCGCATCGATTGATGATCGAGTTCTCAGAAAGTGTGCTGGTTTGCGGTACGGTAACTTGTACCTTCAGCTCCTCTCTCTCAAAACTGACGATCGCATTAAGGATGCCATCTTGAGTCTTCAAGAACTCTTCGATTTGTCTCAGTTCTGTTCCGTTCATATCAATATCCCTTACAGAGATAATTGGTATAACGTTCCCCAAGCCCCAGGGTTTAGTGCTTATGACCTAAAAATTGGTTACTTTTCTTAAACTTCGATCACTGAGGCAACAATCAGCGGTCTAAGCTTGCCGCGTTTCGCCATAAACTTTCGGACGATGGTGACCGAATCTTGCTTGATTCGATTTAAGTCTTTAATCTCTTCGCTATTGAGCGAGGCTAAGGCGTCGATCATGATATCCTGGGCATCATCCAATAGTCCCTTAGGACCGTGGAAGCCACGTGACATGACGGTTGGGTCACCGACGATCTCTCCGTGGGTTGTGTCGACTGCGATTGAAAGAATAACGACTCCGTCATTGGCGACATTGAAACGATCACGGATCACTTCTTCGGTAACACCAGGAGTACCGCTATTGTCGATAAGAACGCGTCCAGTCGGGACCTCTTTACCGAGTCGAGCGTTCTTTTCGTCCATCTCTAGCGGAATTCCCGCTTCGAGTGTGAAGATTCGGTGATCGGGATAACCCATATCTCGCGCGATATTGCCATACATGAATTGGTGCCGGGGTTCGCCGTGTACAGGTGCGATATAAAACGGCTTGGTCAAGTTGATCATCATCTTCAACTCTTCCTGGTAGGCGTGCCCGCTGACGTGGATTGGGAATGGCGAATCGTAAATGACTTTGCAACCTTGCTTGAACAATCGATTAATGGTTCGCCAAATTGCTCCTTCGTTACCAGGAATCGGCCTTGCCGAATAGATCAGCGTATCCCCTTCTTTAATTTGCAATCGACCGTACTCGCCTTTACTCATTTGAACGAGTGCGCTAAGAGGTTCACCTTGGGAGCCCGTGGTAAGAATGGCAACCTCATTGGCTGGAAGTTGTTTGGCGTCATCAAGGGAGATGTCGATGCCTTTTGGAATGGTGACGTAGCCAAGACTTCGGCAAATTTCAAGATTGCGCTCCATTGAACGACCAACAACTGCGACTTTACGTCCGGTCTCAGCCGCAACTTGGTACACCTGCTGCATTCGGTGAATGTTTGAGGCAAAGGTTGTTAGGAGAACTCGACCTTCTGCGTCTTGGAAGACTTTTTTGAGTCCTTCGGATACGATTCGCTCGCTTGGTCCCCAGCCTGGTCGTTCCACATTGGTGGAATCACTTAAGAGAAGCACAACTCCTTCGTCGCCTATCTCACCAAAGCGCTTGAGGTCGGTCAACTTGCCGTCAATTGGCGTGAAGTCAAATTTAAAGTCGCCTGTGAACAGGATGTAACCGTGTTCGGTATTGATCGCTACTGAGCAGTTTTCGGGAATGGAGTGGGTCACTCGGATGAACTCGACTTCCATCGAGCCTACTTTGACTTTATCGCCGGGAGCCGTGATTTTGTAGTCAAGCTTCTTGCTTGGCAATCGCTCGTCCATCTTATGTCGAATCAGGGCATGGGTGAAGTCAGTGCAAAAGATTGGAGCATTGATGTCTCTGAGTAGATGCGGGAGCCCGCCAACGTGATCTTCGTGAGCATGAGTAAGGAAAATTCCTCGAACCTTGTCCTTGTTTTCAATCAAATATGTAAAGTCAGGAACGACAATGTCGATCCCGTACATTTCTTCGTTCGGGAATGAAAGTCCGCAATCAATGACGATAATGTCATCTCCTTGCTCGACGATACTGCAATTCTTCCCAATCTCTCCAACTCCACCAAGCGCAATAACGCGAACAACACTCACGGGTATCAGGGTACCTCTTTGAGGGAAACCGTCAGTTAGCAGTTAGCAGTCGGCAAAAAGAGACCTTGTCTCCGACAATAAATCGTTTTTCTGCAAACTGCCAACTGCTGACTGCAAACTATCCTCAGGCTTCTTGGCTTCATACTGTCAATAGATGCTTTCAAACTTGCTCGCAATGCTCAAGGACTATCCGGTAATCGCTTCGGTCCAAGCTTCGGACCGTTCCGCAGTTGATTATCCAGAGACACTGTTGCAGCTAGCTCAAGCATCCATTGATCAGGGAGTTGAAGTCATTCGCCTTCAAGGAGCTGAAAATATACGGTTCATCAAAGCTAAGTTGACGGTGCCAGTCATTGGCTTGATCAAGAAAGCCCATCCAAATTCCGAGATTTACATCACTCCGACAAGGCACGAAGTCAAACGTCTTCTCGCCCTTGAGTGCGACATTATTGCCCTCGACGCCAGCCCAGAACCCCGACCAGATGGCTCCTCGTTTTACGATCTTGTTGGACTCATTCAATCGCAGGGTCGTTTAGCAATGGCGGACTGTGATTCTGAGGAAGCGGTTAACAATGCGGTCAACAGTCACGCGAATATCATCAGTACAACTTTGGCGGGATACACCAAGGCTCGGCCAATGACAACGGGTCCCGATTTCGACCTTATCCGATATGCGGTTTCCACGGGTGCATTTGTCATTGCGGAGGGAAGATTTACCCAACGATGGCAAGTGGAAGCAGCATTGGCAATCGGAGCTAAAGGAGTCGTTATCGGAGGAGCTCTGAATGACCCGGTCAAGCAAACTCGGGCTCTGACCCCACCAAGTCGGGCATACGATAAAGTCGGCGCAGTCGATATTGGCGGCACGTGGATCCGCTTCGGATTTTTTGACCGCGGAGAGCTCAAAGACATTCGAAAGGTAGCCCGCCATGAGGGTCGCCAAGAGCGAATTGATTGGATAAAAGAGCAAATCAAGTCTTGCAAAGTGGACCGCCTTGGAATTGGTACGGGCGGAACGGTTGATCCTTCTAGCGGCGAAGTTTGGGAAGCAAAAGACATCATTCCCGGTCACCAGGGTTCGGTCTTCAACTCCGAGACATTTGGGGTTCCGACCGTGGCATTGAATGACGGTTTGGCTACAGCGTGGGGGCATTATTGCCACCCAACCATGGCTGGAAAGCGAGTCGCAACCCTTGCTCTGGGGACCGGTGTCGGGGCAGGATTTGTATCTGAAGGTCGGATTCTATGTGGGTCCCGGGGCGAGTACCTTCGGATCAACGATTTGTACTTGTCGAACGGCAAAACCGTTGAAGAGGTTTTGGGAGGAGCTGGTTTGACCGAGAGTCCTTCAGCTTTGAAACAAAAGGAAGCAATTGAAGCGTTTACCTATGCCGTTGAGCATTTGAAGAAGAGTTACTTCCCGGATGAAATAGTGGTTTGTGGTTCGGTTGGGCTTTCTGATTGGCTACGTCCCACGCTTGAAGAGTGCGGATGCAAAATCACGCCGTTTGATGACGATGCGGGGCTGATGGGCGCGTATCAATTGGCATACTACCGTTAGATTGGGAGGGAAGGCTCACGCTGCCTCGCAAATCGAAATTGGCCGCAATAGTCGAAACTTTGATCCGACTCCAACCTAGCCAATTCTCATTGGCGAGGCTAAGAAAGCCCCGAATTTAGTAGAATTCCGAAAGGGCCAAATTGCAGAAATACAAACGCTGGATAAATCCAAAGTAGCCTTATCAATGTAGCTATGTGACATCGACTTGCCTGGATTTTGCGAACCTCTTCTTACGGTGTGAAATGAAAACGCAAATGGCACTTTCTCTTCTGCGAGACTGCCACTACTATGGAGCCAATGTCCATGCCTTCGTATTCATGTCTAACCACATCCATCTTCTATTGACACCGGGGCCAAAGGATACGATCTCAAACTTGATGCAGAACATCAAACGGCGCTCCACAAATTTGCTCTTACCGTTTTTGAACGACTATGAGAAGTCACAGTTGAGTATGCAAAGTGGTCTCAATCAGCACGGATTCTGGAAGGAAGGTTTTCGAGGAAATCCGATGCACACATCAAAAGTGTTTCGGCAGAAAGCAAACTATGTTCATCAAAATCCAGTTCGTGCCGGCCTATGTGAGCTAGCGGAACTATATCATTGGAATTCCGCGATGCTGTATATAAAGGGATTTGCTGTCGATGAGTATTTGCTTGACTTGGCGAAGTGCATTTCATTTTATGAAGAGCTTAATTAGCCTCGCCAATGAAATTGACCAGTCAATCAAGAAACTGAACTGGTATTAATCACGGCCAGTTTCGATTAGCGAGGCAGCCAAGTCTGCCTCAAGGTATCCTGTAGGTTCGCCATGCCAGAGTTTTTGCTCGAAGTCGGATGTGAAGAATTACCCGCGTCTTTTGTTGAAAAGGCTTACACTGACCTGGCTGCCAGCCTCTCAAAAGAGTTCGAAGCACTTGGCATCAAGAATTCTGAGCCAGTCTCGATGGGAACACCCAGACGCCTCATCGTGTCGTTTCCGCACTTGAAAGCACGACAAGAGGACTCAACTAAAGAGCAGCGCGGACCATCGCTTTCTGCGGCTTTTGGTGCGGACGGCAACCCAACCGGGGCTCTCCTTGGCTTTTGTAAATCGCAAGGAATTACGGTTAGTGACCTGAGAAAAGATGACCAATACGTGTGGGTCACAAAGCAGATTCAGGGACAAGACACGACTGATGTTCTTTCGAATATTCTTCCTGGGATTATCCTTGGTTTGCAGTTTGAGAAGTCAATGCGATGGGGTTCATCGAAGACGCGATTTGCCCGTCCAATTCGGTGGATTTTGGCATCGTTTAACGATGCGGTCGTTCCTTTTTCGGTTGAAGATGTTCCTTCCGCATTGCTAAGCCAGGGTCATCGCTTTTATGCACCCGATCCGTTCGAAGCAAAAAACCTCGAGGAGCTCACTTTCAAGCTAAGAGAAAACTTTGTTGAACCGAGTGTCGAAATTCGCAAAGAGAAGATTCTTAAGGAGACGATTGCGGTGGCGAAGGGCACACCGGAGATTTCGGATGAGTTGCTCGATGAAAACTCCTTCCTTTGCGAATGGCCAACCGCCATATGCGGATCGTTCCCTGAGTCGTATTTGGAGCTTCCCGAGCCAGTTTTAGTCACTGCGATGGCAAAGCATGAGCGGATGTTCCCGATTCGAGATGTCGAAGGAAAACTGACCAACTCCTTCGTGTTCATTCGAAATTCTGGCGACAGTGAAACGGTCACGCGTGGGTGTGAATGGGTGCTAGGCGCACGCTTTAATGACGCACGATTCTTCTATGAGCAAGATCAGAAACTGACTTTAGATGATTTTCTGGCGAAGACCAGCGACATGCTTTTCCAGGCACAACTTGGCACTGTGCGCCAAAGAGCTGATCGTCTTTCAGAACTCGCAGGGACGATTGCTGAGAAGGTCGGGGTCAACTGTGAACTGGCTCAAGAGGCTGGCCTTTATGCCAAGGCAGATCTCGCAACTGGTTTGGTGAGTGAACTGAGTTCCTTGCAGGGAGTTATTGGCGCAGAATATGCGCGTGCTTCGGGCAAACATGAAGCGGTTGCAGGGGCATTGGAAAACCAATATCGAACGCCAACAGCACCATTGGCTACCGATGACCAAAAGGTTTCGGCTTGCCTCATCATTGCTGACCAGATCGATAAACTTGCGGGCTACCTTGGGCTCGGACTTGAGCCAAGCGGTTCATCGGATCCTTTTGGTTTGAGGAAAGCCGTTACCACCCTTATTCGGGTTTCCGAGCACTGGCACGGCGATCTTCCGGCATTTTCAAGTCTGTTGGCTTCGGCTGTCGGAATCTATAAAGTTCAAGGTTTTGAATTGGACCAGTTTAAGGCGGAGCAGAGCCTGAGCACCATTTTCCGTGGTCGATATGAAGCCTTGTTCAGCGAATATCGCTACGATGTTATCAATGCCGCGATTCCCGATAATCATGCCGGAATCACGAATCCAAAATTTGTTCTTGAGCGAATTAAATTGGTAGACGAATTAAGAGCAGACGACACATTTGTGCAAACCGCCAGCCGACCGATTAACATTGTTGCCGCGGCGAAGAAGAAGGGTGAACAAGTTCGAGAAGGAAATGACTTTGATTTGGCTGGAGCAGATACTCCCGACGCAAAAGTCCTTTACGATGCCCTTGTTCCCGCCGGCGGAGCCGGAGATGACCTTAGAGCCCATTTGCTGAACCTAATCGCCCCAATAAATGCCTTCTTTGACAATAACATGATCATGGCGGAAGACGCAAAGGTTCGATCATGTCGACTTCATCTCGCCAACCTTGCGGCCAAGGTCATTCTTGCAACTGGTGACTTCACCAAACTCGAAGGCTAAGATGCTCGAAGAGGCCATTCAGTTTTTTCGTGATGAGGTTCAACCCAACGCCTATGCGATTGATCATGACCCAAAGGCGATGCTAGTCGCTTTTGAAGGCTTAAAGTCTCGTGGACTTTTGGCGTTGAAGCGGCCAGTGGAGTTTGGTGGACCCGCAATGTCCGAATCAGACTTTCGTCGATTCCAAGAAGAAATTGCTCGCTATTCCGGTGCTTTGGCGTTTTTGCAGACCCAGCACCAGTCAGCAGTTAGCCTGATCAACAAACAAGGGGGAGACGCCCTGAAGAAGGCGTACCTGCCTCATATGCACGACGCCAAAACGGTTGGACTAGGTTTCAGTCAATTGCGCCGAGCAGGAAACCCAATCTGCCGAGCAACACTTATTGACGGAGGATTCAGAATTGATGGCTTTGTGCCATGGATTACCGGAAAAGGGTTCTTCGACGAATACATCATCGGCGCTACCCTTCAAAACGGGCAATCCCTCTTTGGAATCGTTCCGTTGAAAAATGTCAAAGGGCAAAAGTTATCGAAGCCTATGAAACTAGCTGCGATGGAAGCCGCCAGTACAGTCACGGCTCAATTGGACGGATACTTCCTTCCGAATAACAAAGTGGCCTTCATCCAAGACAAGGATTGGATCAAGGCGAACGACGCCTTTAACATCACGCTTCAAGGGCATTTTGCCATTGGTTGCGCCATGGCGGGAATTGACATTGTCCGCGATAACGGTCAGAAGCGAAGTTTAGCCTTTCTAAGTAAGGCGGCTGACGATTTGACCCGTGAAGTTGATGAGTGCCGCCAAGCCCTGATCGACTCTCAACGAGACTTTGATGAGGCTACGGCCCCCGCGAGGCTGAAGAAACGGGCATGGGCGATTGATGTGATGATGCGGTGCGCACAGGCAGCGGTCACCAGCAGCAGCGGAGCGGCGAACACCGCCGAGCATCCCGCTAACAGGGTTCTGAGAGAAGCCATTGTGTTCTCGGTTTCGGCGCAAACCCAGCCGATTATGGAAGCTACGATGGAACGCCTCGTTCGCTAACGTGAAGATAGCCCGAGCCAAAAATGGATCGGGCTACTTTTTTGACTTATTTATCTGAAGGTGGAATGCTTCCGCCGCCATTGCCTGGACGACCAGCACCGCCACGATTCTGACCTTGGTCTTGTTGAGGTCTTGGCTGTGGAAGCTTGGTTTGGCCCTTGATTGCCATGGAGTCGATGTCAATCTTATAGATCGTATCTCCGGCGGCAACAAAGTGATTGTTTCCGGCTGAAGTCATGCTGTTTACCATTGGTGAACCGCCGAACCTCTGCTGCCCTTGCCCGAATCCTTGGCCCTGACCAAATTGTCCTTGTCCTTGACCAGGAAAGCCTTGGGGTCCGCCTTGCTGAGGGGGGAAACCTTGGCCCTGCCCTTGTCCTTGGTTTGGACCTGCACCCTGAGCAACGGTCTTTCCGCTGGAAAGAGTATATGGTAGCGAAGCGATGATGGCTCCAACGACGAATGATGCAATGATGGAAGAATTGACCTTCATAACCGCATTATAACGCTTCGCGAGTTTACAGTTGGCAGTTTGCAGTTAACCGCAAAACAAGGAAGGGCAGCAGAACTCATTTGTGTTATGGTCTAAAATCACCGTATGATCTTCACTGTCCTGCTTGTACATGCCATTGTTCGACCGAACGTTATTTACATCATGGCGGACGACCTCGGCTATGGAGAGCTCGGGTGCTACGGGCAGACGAAGATCAAGACCCCGAACATCGATCAACTTGCCGCCGAGGGGATGAAGTTCACCCAATTCTATGCGCCAAGCACGGTCTGCGCCCCAACCCGATGCTCGCTATTGACGGGCAAACATCAAGGTCATGCCGCTATCCGAGGAAACACAGAGCAAGGTGGATTCGGACCCAATGACCTCGAAGGTCAGACTCCGTTACCAAAGTCAGAAACGACCATCGCCGAGATGCTGAAGCAAGTTGGATACCGAACCGGAATTGTCGGGAAGTGGGGACTAGGGGGGCCGAACCCCGGCGAAACTCCCAACGATCACGGGTTCGATTTCTTTTACGGCTACCTTTGTCAGCGTCGTGCTCATAACCATTTCCCGCCCTATCTTTGGAAAAACCATCAGCCCGATTTGCTCGACAATCCCGTCTATAATGCTCACCAAAAAGCCACGTCAGTTCCAGACGACCTGAACGAATATAACAAGCTTTACGGTGGAAAAAACTATGCGGGCACGAAGCTGATGGAAAACTGCATTGATTTCATCAAAACTTCGAAGTCCCAGCCGTTCTTTCTCTACTACGCGCCGACGATTCCCCATGCCGCTCTCCAAGCTCCAGTCGATTGGATCGAAAAGTATCCTCGCGACTGGGATCCAAAGCCATATCTAGGCGAAAACGGATATCTTCCAAACCCACGACCAAGGGCGACTTACGCGGCGATGATTTCCTATTTGGATTACACTGTCGGTGAAATCAGAAAGACCTTGGTTGCTAGTGGTCAAGATCAAAATACGCTGATTGTCTTCACATCGGATAACGGGGCAACCTTCAATGGTGGAGTTGACCGGGCATTTTTTGGTTCGAACGGAATCTACCGAGGCGCGAAAATGAGCCTATATGAAGGTGGCTTTCGCGAGCCATTCATAGCGTGGTACCCGAAAGCAATCCGAGCTGGTTCCTCGTGCGCAACGCCGTTCGCGGGTTACGACACGATGGCATCTCTCGCAGAACTTTGTGGAGCAAAGACTCCTAGAACCGATGGAACCAGCTATGCGAAGGAGCTAACCGGCGGGCAAGGTGCAAAACGCGAATATTTGTACTTTGAGTATCCCGAGGCGTCGTCGCAACGGGCGATTGTGTTTGGTCGAATGAAGGCGATTCAACCTGACTTAAAGAAGAAACCAGGTTTGATCGAACTTTATGACTTGGAGAATGATCCATCAGAAGCCCACGATCTTTCTGGCTCTCTTCCAGAACTTACTGCGAGGGCGAAGGCGATTTTCCAGAAGGAACATGTCCCGATAAAGACCTTTCCGTTGCCAGGAGTTGACAAGTAGTGGTTACAGTTCAGCGAAGCAGTCTTCCCAGTTTGAAAGCTCGTGCAGGCACGAGCAGTCCCAAAGTAAAGATTAGTCCCGTACGGACTTGATCCACGCCAAAATCTCATCCTTGAAGTCTGGATTCCATTGTGCATTCTCATAACTGACGTATCGTTCAAACAGGTTATGAGCTGACTGATAACAGCTGAACGGCGACATGAAATGGGCAAATTCAAACGTGATAATTTTCTCTGCAATCTGAGCCGCAGTTTCAAGCTTAAAGCGTAGGTATCGCCAGTCGGCAGGAGGAAACTTGATCGGCATATCCCGATCGAAAGTCTCTAGGTTGGACCAGATTGTAATTCCGTATTTTTTGCCGAGCTTCGCGATTCCGTCGATGAATTTTGGAAGTTCCTCATAATGAACCTGCCCATCTTGGAAGGCGCAGATGTCAAAACTTTTGTTCGTCTCAGCAAAAATCCGATCCCAATGATCGAAGCTTTCTTCAAGCGCCAGTGCGTTCTCCCCGGACTGTTTGGAACCTTGGGGATAGGGAGAAATGAGAACCGGAAGTTCTGCTTTCGATTTGCAATGCTGACCAATGTGGTTATGGATTTCAATGATGTGCGCATCGTTCTTACCCGTCTCATGGGTGAGATACCATCCAGCAAAGCTCTTGTGGTGCCCGTATCGCGCATACGCTTCATCAATGAACGCCTTGTTAAGATCGACCTCTTTCCACCACGTCCGTCGCCACCAATAGAAACCTGAATCGTAGGTTCCGAAGTAGAGCTTGAGGTTGTATTCGTCGGCTAACGAGAAGAACATCTCACCAATGTCTTCGTACACGGGCAGCAAGGATGGAATGACTTGCGAAGGATAGATGCACTTGTTCTTGTAACCCGACCGAATGATGATGAGGGTATCGAGGCCAATTCGAGTGTAGAGTTCAAACTCGCGACGCCATTGCCGCTCCGTCCAGTTCTGGCTAGGGATATCGTGGGTTATTTCGTCTAAGAAAGTGCCCGTGATACGGGGGAGCGTCGGCATGTTTGGATTTTACCGGTCTAAATCCCTTTGCGACTCGCTAAGGCTGCAACTCCGGCAAAGCCGAACGGCCAAGCGATGGTAAAGCTATTAATCCCAACTCGAAGAATTGGGTTCTCACAGCAGTCACCAGGACGCGAAAATACTTCGACGAGATAGAGTCCGACCGACCCGACCAGTGTCCAAAGAACAAACCAGGCGCTTTGCTTTGCCGATTGCAAATTCATGAATATCGTAAATGGCAGATTGTAAAGGATGGTGATCAGACTTGAAAAGAGGATGAGTACTCCAGCGTGATATGTTGGCCAATTATTCGGACCGTCACCTTGCTCGGCCAAATATAAGCCGCCAACGAAAAGTCCGCCAATTAACCCAATGAGAAGCAGGATTCTGAGAAAATTTCGATTCAAATCAATAGCCTCTGCGACGTCGAAGGGTCATGACAATAATCTTTCGAACAATCGCGTAAACGATCACGATCGGGATGATGCACCCGCATCCGAGCGTCTGCATCGCGACATACATCAGGAAGGTCCCTGCTCGTGAAAAGAATGTTGAGTTAGTGAGTTTCTCAGTGGGAATCGGTGGAACTTCTTCATATCCCCGCCAAATATCGTCACCTTTGTCGGGATGAAGTCCTTTGGCGACTTGCTTCGTGATCCACTCCTGTTGGACTATCTGAAAATCTACACCATTCCGAAGAAGACTACGGATAACACTTGAATCCCCTCCGTGGGTAGTGCTTTTGGCCATTATTGGGAATTCAGCAACGAGGTCTCGGTCGATAAATCGTTCGTCAACATATCGAAGATCTGGAGATCCAAATGGGTCTTTGCCAATTGCGCGCAATTTTTGCTTGCATAGGCTAACAATCTGCCCTTCTTCAGGCACTAATTCAGCAATCGCTTGAATGAGAACGGGCATATTCCATGCCGCGCCCAGTACCATCATTCCCGCGATGCCGTAGCGGAGTTTCTTATGGTCAATGTGGTCCTTGTCTGCAATTGAAGCGAGCGTTTGCGTAAAAGTTGGCATCCATTCGGCATTCTTTCCGCATAGTATCATCGCTCGAATACAGTAAAGCTGAGCAAACTCGCGTCCGAAGTGGGCATTGGGGTTAATTTTCAGGGCTTTGACAATATGCTTCTCAGCCTCAACTGCGTCAGTTACATCGCCAGGTTTGTGTCCGCGAATCCATCGAACAATGAGGAATGTGCCTTCGTTCGCCTCTGTGCTGTATAGGTGCATTCCTGGGTTTGCTCCGAGATGCTTTAGCTTCTCGTGAATCCATTTGAGTGCGTTCTCTCCATCGCCAATTCGGTCGTAAGCAACGGAAATGTTGTCGTATGCATCGAGGTTATTGGGATCTTTCTTGAGGATTTCTTTCTGAATCTGTATCCGCTTTGTGTAGTACTCGGGAGGGTAGAGGGTGAATCGACCGATGATGGCGTTGGTTAGGTCAAGGTTGTCACGAAGCTCGGTGAGGTATGTATCGTTGTCGTTGTAACACGCCATCGCAGAACTGGTTGCCAACGAGATTCCGAGGATTACGCCAAGCCATCGCATCTTGAATATGTAGACGCAGTGGGGACTGCCTTCGTTCTATTTAGCGAGTACAATTTCTTCGCTTCCGTCGTCTCAGCGACGTCCCGGAAGGCTCCACCGCATCGGGATTCCGCTTCGCTCGCCATTGCCATCGCCCTAGCGCAGCGTGCCCTTGCTCTGAAAGATTGGAGTCAGCCTATAAGCCGGATTCTGTATTTGTGTGACGATTTATCTGCGCGGCCAACCCGGAGAGTCGTCGAGCCGAGTCATCCTCCCCCTATTTGGCCTTGCTTCTGGTGGGGTTTACCCGCCTGAACGATTGCTCGCCCAGACCGTGAGCTCTTACCTCACGATTTCACCCTTACCGATCAGCGAACTGAAAGGCGGTTTGTTTCTGTTGCACTTTCCGTCGGGTCGCCCCGCCCCCCGTTGCCGAGGGCACCATGCTCTGCGAAGTCCGGACTTTCCTCTCCCTTGCGGGAGCCGTCACCCGGCCAACTCCAACAAGAGTATGGCAGGCTACGTAACGAACGGACTAAGGGATATCTCCACCACTGTTCTGAATAAAGGTCCCGCGTCCCTTATCCCAGGTCCAACCCCATGCTTGAAAGGTATCGGAATTTCCCCTGTAAGCGTACTTTGCTTCGGCTTGATAGGCAGCTTGCGTTTTTCCGTGTTTGTCCACATAGTCGAGCGGCACATACCAAACTTCCTTTAGAATGGGTTTGCCACCGACGATCGTCTTCATTTCCTTTGCTGCGCGACGGACAAATCCTCTCAGCAATGAATTCTCGCGCAGAGCCTTGGACGAACTCAGCTTTTCGACATCGACAACAAGCTTTATCTTCTTCCATGCAGGTTTCTTTGGTACCCCTAGTTGGCCCTTGAAACCATCGATGAATTCATATCGAAATGGATGAAGTTTCGCGTCCGCAATGAGAATTTCAGTTGCTCTCTCCACATCCTTTTTCGGCACGAATATTCCGAATCCACGAGATCCCATCGCACCCGCTTGAATTCCTTCCAACTTCAGGATATTGCAAGCACTCGAAACATGAAATGGCGCCATGTCTACTACGCAAATTGATTCACCGAATCCGCCGTTCGCCTCCTGCCCATTTGCCTGGCCCGAAAATTCGGTCAAAAGTATTGTCATGACTACGCTCACCCACGCGCCTGGGCTTGACAAAACAGTTGCAGGGAATGATCGAAATATTCTCTTCGGATCGCGACAAAAAATCAGTCGCGGAGAATTTCTATTCACTTTGCTTGCCGCCATCCCAAGCGGCGACATATGACTTCTCGTACGACATTGTCGTGCGGGAACTAAAAGTAACATCACCGTAGTAGGCAATTTCCCACTTGCCTTTGTCATTTACATATTCCAAAGGGAGAAAGTGTATTTGGCTCAGATACGGCGTTTCGATCTTCGGGAATAGATTTGATTGATCCTTCTTCAAGACTTCTCTAACCATGCCACGTAAATTTGCATCTGATTTAAGCTCCGGTGACTTTAATACATTCTTCAAATCTACATGGAGGTTGACGGTGGTCCATTTCAGGTCCGGAGTCATGCCTAGTTTCTTTGTGACTCCTTCAATTCTCATATAGTGGTAACCGTGCCTTTTAGCGTCCTCCGCCAGAATTTCAAGTGCCCGTTTTTTGTCCTTATTGGCGACTTGTACTCCGGAAACGACGGAACCATCGGTAAGTGCGCTGATTCCACTTAGTTTCAGTAAATTGACAACATGCAACTCCGGCAAGCGCCGACAGTTAATGGTGGCGACAAACGCCCAACCAGGATACTGTGTCAAGACCTTGGGCTGTGCGTCAGCCATGAAGGCCAATAAACTAACAACTACAAACATCGGCAAGCGCCATGAGACCATAGCTCGATTATATTACGAATCTGCCAATTGCCAACTGCAAACTGTAAACTAACAGCCTTGAAACTCCTCAACCTCGGTCGACAGCCCCTCCGCGAAGCGGAATACCTCTTCTGGACAGAGAGGTCGGTGAGGAACGAACCGGGTGAGTCGATTAAGCAAAGCGAATATTCTTCCAATACCAAACTGTAAACTAAAGACCTTGCAACTCCTCAATCTCGGTCGAATATCCTATCTAGACGCCCTTCAGCGTCAATTAGAAATACTCGCCCAAGTCCAAGCTGGAGCCGAGGACACTCTCCTCCTCCTCGAGCATGACCCCGTTCTCACTCTCGGAGCAAGTTTCCATCCCGAGAACCTGCTCCATCCACCCGAATGGTACGAAGCCCAAGGAATCCAGGTTCTCCCTACCGACCGAGGCGGAGACATCACCTATCACGGGCCAGGGCAGCTCGTCGCCTATCCAATTTTCGACGTTGCCAAGCACGGTAAAGACTTGCACAAATGGATGCGCGATCTTGAACAAGTCGTCATTCAAGCCCTCAGTGAATTTGACCTTGTTGGAGTTAGGCTCGACGTCAACAGCGGCGTCTGGATTAACGAAAAAAAGGTCTGCGCAATCGGAATCAAAATCAAACGATGGGTCTCGATGCACGGCATAGCGATCAACTGCAATACCGATTTGTCACCTTTTTCGACAATTGTGCCTTGCGGAATTCGCTCGCACGGTGTAACATCCGTGTCACAGGAGCTTGGGCGAGTCGTCACAGTCGAGGATTTCGCCCCTGCCCTGATCCGAGGATTCCAAAAGGTGTTTCCCAATGCTTGAACGGTTTCCTGGTTGTGCCGGTGTTGATGAAGCTGGACGCGGTCCCTTGGCTGGCCCCGTTGTTGCCGCCGCAGTGATCCTCCCGGCAAAAATCGAGATCAAAGGGCTGAACGATTCAAAAAAGCTCACTCGCGAACAAAGAGAGCGCCTAGAGCCGGAAATCCTTGCCAAGGCTATTTACGCAATATCCTTCGTTGACAATCGGGAAATTGATCAACTCAACATTCTGTGGGCAAGCATGGCGGCAATGAGCCGAGCAATTCTGTCCCTCAGTCAAACCCCAATAAAAATCTTTGTCGATGGAAATCGACTACCCAAAGACATTGATGGTGAAGCCGTGATTAAGGGTGACGCGAAAATCGCAGAAATTGCCGCCGCATCCATTCTCGCCAAGGTCGCCCGAGATCGTTACATGGTCGAGGTCATTCATCCGCTCTATCCTCAATATGGATTTGACAAACACTTTGGCTACCCAACCCCAGATCACTTTGAGACCCTCTATCGATATGGACCTTGCGAGATTCATCGCTATAGCTATGCCCCGGTTCAGGCGCTGTCGCAGGCAACTCTCTTCTGACGCTAGATTTTTGCCGAGACTCGAATCAGTTCTGATTTCCTGAGAATCATGAAGTGGACTTCATTGTTGCTCTTCCAAACAAATGTCCCCTTACCAAGATTTTGAAGGTCATAACCTGGCTTCAGTAATTCTGTCGCTGGGGCAGGGCTCAACAAATTTACGATAAATGCCCTCGACTCTCTCATATCAGATCCACCAATGACAAGACTCTGGCCGTCAGGACTAATCGACAATGTGTCAGGCAACCCCACAAACTCTCCGAGAGGAACGAGGCCTTTACCTTCGACAAAGAGGATCGGTTTGTCGCTTTTACCTTGGAAGAGTAAGACAATTTTTCCGTTGGCAAATTTGGCAACCTTGTACGGCTCAGGCGGCGCTCCATTGAGACCGGGAAACTCATCGTACGGAACTAATCCTGAATCTGAAACATAGATGAACGGCGATTTCCCGTTTAACCCACACATCACCCACTTTTTTCCATCTGGCGCAAATGTCAGGCCGGTTTGAATTTGTAGATCTGGCACCGTGAGCCCACCTACGGAATATTGATAGAACTGGATGTTTTGCCCGCTAGGAGCGACTCCCGTATATGAATTTCGAAATGCGAACACCTTTCCATCGGGGGAAAAGACCGGCTTTGCATAGAATTCTCCCTTGAATCGATACGACCGGTTTCGATAACTGACTTCATTGTCACTTGACAATGTTGCGTAACCAAGACCGTTTGGAGCGGGAAAAATTTGAACTACTCGGTCTCGATTAATTTTTGTTCCATCTTGCCGGATGATGATGTCCCTGGTTGGTGGGGCTGTCGTGTTGGCTTGGGCATCGGCTACCACCGGAATCTTTTCACTCGCTCTCAAAGCAAATGAGGTTCCGTCATCACTGAAGTAGAGTTTTTCTACTTTTTCGATCCATTCGGTCGGCCCGCTCGGGTGAACGAGCCTCGTAAATTCTTTGTTCAACTCACTCCAACAAAGCCCGCCGGTTTCACCGGCACGAAAAAGATTGGAAACTTGATAATCGGTAAGTTTCTCAACTCCATTCCAAATGATCTTGGAAGGTTCCCCGGTTCTCAAATTGGCTAGAAATGCGTAGTCCTTGCTATCTCCAGAAAATAACACCGGTCCAATCAAATTGTATGGACCAAATGATTTTCCGTCTATGACAACTTTGTGATCCATCGTCCCATAGGCAAAGTGGGCAAGGTCCGGTGAAATCGTAATTGAGCCCGGTGAAACCTTTCCTTTTTGAACTTTGAACAGCTTTGTTTCCGTAATTTGTCCACTTTGAAAACTCAAGATTGGAATTGCAAGAAGGGCGGTGAAGATCATAATCAATATTAGAGGTCCGATGAATTCAAAAGTCAATGTCGGTCGAGCTGCCGAACAGCAAGCAGCCAATTACCTATTGAATTTGGGCTATACCATTATCACTCGAAATTACCAAATTCGTGGTGGAGAAATTGACCTCATTGCGTTAGACGGGGATCAGCTAGTCTTCATCGAAGTTCGTTGGCGAAGAGACGATCTGGGGGAAGAAAGCATTGGAACGCATAAGGTGGCTTCCTTACATCGAGCGATTCAAACTTACCTAAGAGACATGAACGAAACTCGCTCGTGGAGAGGCGATCTCATCGCTGTGAGCCCAAAAGAACTTCGACATCATCAGGATTATTTGAGTTCTTAGACTCATTTGGTCTCTACTTGCGTCAAATTATTCATTGTGCGTAGGATTATTACTATTCTTTTGTTGGCGATTACCGCATTTGGAACTGCGCAATTTAAAGTCGACCCCCAAAAAGTACCCATCGTTCAGAAGAAGCGACGTGCCCTCATCATTGGTGCGAGTGACTATCAGAGCTTGGGAAAACTAAAATTCGCTTATTCAGATGCCGAACGATTTCGTGATGCGCTCATTCAGGGCTTCGGGTTCACCAAGGACTCAATTCGTTTGATTACAGACTCACCGGATAACCCAATCAAACCAGTTGCACAGACAATCCTTGGCGAACTCGACAATATGCTCATGGATCCCATATTGGACAAGGGGGACATGTTCATTATGTACTTCAGCGGCCATGGAATGGCGACAGCTAAAGGCGATTATCTTTGCTCTACCGACACCAAGCTGAGCAACGTTGAATCCACCGGTGTTCCCGTTCTCGAGGTGGTTCAAAAGTTGGTAAAAGCAAAATTGCGTAACGTGGTGATTATTGCCGATGCGTGCCGAGCTGGTGAGAAAAATGAATTTGGATCTGAACTTTTTAATGAAGCTCGGAAAGCAAATATCGCCGTCATGTTGGGATGTAGTCCGGGACAGAAATCCTATGAAGTTCCTGCGCTGAAGTCCGGCGTGTTTACCTATTTCTTGCTCAAAGCCCTCAGTAACCCCAAGAATCGGACAGAGTCAGGTGGACTTTGGACCAGCAAAGTCGCCCAAAGTGTCGAATCTTCCGTGTTTGAATACACCCTTCACGATTACGGAGACAATGCGCAACGCCCAAAGAGTTTTGCCGACCCTACGAGCGACGTGATGCTCGCAAAGTTCGTCGATCGTACCCAGCCCGGGGCAAAAAACGAGGACCTGGAGATGGTTCCCGATCGAGCGAAAGTCTCGGACCAGATGGTCGAGATAGGCTTACAAAATATAAGTGCCAACGACTATACCGCCGCGCTGGAGGCCAACAAGCAATCCCTGACTCTAAATCCTGAAAACCTGTTTGCTGCGTACTACGCGAGCATTTCGACGATGTATTTGGGTCGAAGCGGAGAACACGAAAAATTCTGCGATGTCCTAAAGAACTCCTCTAATCCATACTTCCGGAACCTAGGATTTGTCCAATCGAACAGCCGGGCCACGCCAATGGCGGACCGGATGAAATCTTTAATCGCATTTTGGGATGCATCTCCTAAGGATGAAATCAACGCGATCATCGCGTGGGGCAAATCGAGAACCTTTTTACCAATTGCGTTAACGAAAGAACTCATTCAACACATGGTGCCCGATCTGCCCGAGGGATCTCGACTTCGAAAGTTCTTCGAAGGTGAGATCGCTACTGCCGACAACAAACCGGAAGTCGCAATCGCTTGTTACCGAGCCGCTATGTCGATTTCGACATCTCCGGCATACATCGATGATGAAATGTTAACCGTCCTGCAATTTCCCTTGCTTCGTCAACTTAAGCGAGACGTAGAACTGAAGTCGATTCTGCGGGACCTTTTCAGCAAACAAAAAGTCTCCAACATGGTATGGGTTATTGGCGCCGTCAACCTAAAGGAAATGGGGAATCGGGATGCCGCCATTGCAATTGTGAAAAAAGGAATCAAAGAACCAGGACTAACCGAGCTAGAAGTAGTACTTTTGAGTATCGTAATGGGTTCTTCACTTGCAGAGATTGCTCCGGATCTCGAAGAAATCCAGAAAAAGTCGCCTTACAGTTGGAAGATTCGAACCATGACCTTGGTCGCTAGAGCGTTGGTGAAACAAGATGTCGAAGCTGCACAAAAGGCGTTTGAGGAAGCAAGCCTTTACTGCGACGATGAAGTCGAAATCGCTTCATTAACTTACGATATTGAGCGGGCAATTTTTGATGACGGTATCAAGTACCTGGGAATCCCAGCCGAAAAATTTGCCGAACCAAAGGAACTCTTCCGCCTCATATTTTTTAATTTAGCCGATCGAATGGGCACGGATTCGCAGAAGTGGTTCCAACTCGGAGAGTTAGGCATGGAGACCCTACAGGGCCCCGATACCCTTCGACTATTTAAACGGTACATCAAAGATTTCAATGCCAACTCGACCCTTGGATCCGAGTTCTACCTGATGCTCTTCCAACTTGCCGTAACGGTCGAGGACGACAATCTCGTTAAGTTCGCGGTCAATCATCCTGCATTGGTAGAGCCAGACCGTAGCGATGTCCGATCGCTCTATGCCGCATACCTCGTATCTCGCGGCGACTATGTCAATGCGCGTGCGCCCCTTGCCCTGGTCGCTGACGTGTCCGAATCCAACAAAGTCGTCAAACTTGCTCTCGAAGCCGTGCTTCGGGCTCGAACCGGAGACATCGCTGGACTGCAAAAGTTTCTAGCCCAGAAGTTTGGCGATACTGAAGGCGAGTTGATTGCACAAGGGGTTGCGGCGTTAGCCCTTTCCGATCTTGGAAAGAATGAAGAAGCTTTTGAACATCTCGAACTCTTCACCCGATTCCAGCCAACGATGGTTGCTTCGATTCCACTTCGCTGTGTCCAAAGGTATCTGCAGATTCTTAAGTTGAAAGGCAAGACCGGAGACTCAGACTTGACGCTTTTCGAAATGCTCAAAACCAACCAGGTCTCGCCCGCGATCATGGCCTCATACTTTGGCTCTAAACCCGAGATTACCGACTTTATCGGACATCTATCTGCCGATACCAATTGGGTCTCCGACCAAAATTACAACGCCAAAGATCCCAGCCATAAAGACGTTTACCAGACCGCGGCAATCGGTCATGGAAGATTCGAAATGACGGTCGAAAAGGACGGCTCGGTTAAAGGATCTATCAAAGTTCTTGACGGCGAGTCTTTCGATCTAGTCGGTAAGGTCGACAAATTCGGCAACCTGCGAGGGAAAGCAAAGAGTCAAATCCATGAGTTTGAGGTCGAAGCCAAATTGATTTCCAATGACTTCAAGGCAACCGAGGCTTTTCGTAAATCGAATATTGGGCAAATGATCAATGTTTACAACGAGAAAGGATTGGTTGTCCGATGGCTCCTACCCGCTTCGGTCATAAAATCCTAAACGTTTCCACGCAATTTAAAGATCTCCAAAATGGGTAAGAACAATGCCAAGCACAGCACAAAGTAGCCGAACCCGGCTTTGAGTCTTGAGCCATCAATCTTTTGTCGAAGTAACGATCCGATGACCATTCCCGTCCCTGCCGCAGCCATAATTCCCCCAACAAATTTCCAGGGGATATCTGGATGTTTGATGTATTCACCAGCAAAGCCAAAGATGGTAATGATGACAACAGCACAAAGCGACGTCCCGACCGCCAGTTTCATTTCGAGTCCAAAAAACAAGGCCAGAACTGGAACGATCATGAACCCTCCTCCAATGCCAAATATTCCGCTAATCAGACCAATGAGAAGCCCAAACCCAATTCCCAAAAAGGGATGCGGATTCTCTGGTGCAATGTACTTTTTGCTACGAATCATGGCAATACCGGCCGTTACAAGAATAAGGGCGAAAGCGAAAATCATCGTGGACTGTCTTGGCAATCCGAAAACAACATCCGGCAGTAATTTAACAATGTAGCTACGGGATATGAACGCCATGATTGCGGTCGGAATTCCAAATTCGAAGGCCTTCTTAAAGTCAACCACTCGCTGTCTTGCAGCCATAAATGTTCCCACACCGCTCACTAGCACACTCACGCAAAGCGAATAGCCAGCTGCATGGTCAAATGTTTGTCCCAGCATATATACCAGTATTGGGATACTCACAATGGCACCACCGGCACCAATTAGCCCAAAAGAAACTCCGGTCAATAGGATGAAAAAGTAAGCGAGAGTCTCCATTTCAGGTTTCCATTAAGGATACGACATTGGAATGAGCGGAACTATTCGGACGGCATGTAAGTCGGTAAAATGACTAGGCTTATGCATTCTTCTTTTTCTTTAAGGGCGCTTTCGCTCACCTGCGGCTTTGGCTTGACCGCGATTTCATTTTCTCAACTTCGGGTGGCTACTTGGAATATTACCAATTACACAAGTGGTAGGGAAACCGCTTTTCAAACTGCTATTTTCTCCGCTTTTTCTGGCCGAAGTTTCAATCCAGACGTTCTCGTTGCCCAAGAATTGAAAGGCACCGTCGGCATTAACAACTTCCTTAACCTTCTAAACAGTGCGCCAGGTCAGGCCGGCCAATGGGCATTTGGTACACCCTATCTCACGACCGGAGATACGGACAGTGCGATGTTTTATCGCAAATCAAAAGTTGACTTCATCGGGCTTTCCAATATCACCGGAAATCCACGATCTACCCAGCGATATGATTTTCGGCTCAAAGGATACGGCACCGGAAGCACCACAAACCCGGATATTAGTTATTACTCATCACACCTCAAGGCAGGTTCAACATCCGATGATGAACTGAAAAGAACCATCGAAACAACCAATATTAGGAATGATGCGGCGGCCTTACCTTCGGGTCGGCATTTCATGATCGGTGGCGATTTTAACATTCAAGGATCGGGTGATACGAGTTACCGCAAACTAGTTGATGCTTCAACTCCGGGCTCAGGAACTGCCGGTCGCTTTTTTGACCCCATCAACTCATCCTTTACAGGCTCTGGGGGAAACATTAACTGGAATAACTCCAGCACCTGGCGGTTTTTGCATACCCAAGACCCTTACGGCGCGGGAGGAGTGGATGATCGATTCGACTTTATCCTCAATGGCGAATCATTCCGCGATGGAAAGGGGCTCGAGTATATTGGTTCTCAAACTGCCGCTTATAGTACAACGACTTGGAACGACCCGAATCACAGCTACCGTGTTTGGGGCAACGATGGAACCAGCTTTAACACGACGTTGACCACCACGGGTAATACGATGGTCGGAGCAACCATCGCCCAAGCACTGAGAGATTCAATTGGCAACTCCAATCCGAACAATGTTGGCGGGCACCTGCCAGTTTTCATGGATGTGAAACTTCCTGCAGACCTGACTGGTGATAAGTCATTGATTGACTACGGCACCGTCATGGTCAACACAAGCACATTCCAGGGCATCACAATCAAGAATGACGTCGATGCATTTATTTGGGGAACTGCCGGAGTTCAGAACTTAAACTATTCCTTCTCGCTAACGGGATCTGGATTTTCAACCCCCGGAGGTTCATTCAACCTGCTCGCTGGCCAATCCCTAGAAAGTTTCATTCAAATAGATACTTCAACATTTGGGTTCAAATCTGCAACTTTGAACATTACGGATAATGTTACAGGTCAGCTCAAGCAAGTTGCCCTTTCTGGAACCGTTGTGGTTCCGGAGCCCGCAACAATCGCTGGTTTAGCACTTGGTTTAGGAGTATTGCTCCGGCGCCGGAAGAAATAGTTCGTTTCTCGGTATCCTAAAGCTTGAATGAAGAAGCTTTGGGGCGGTGCTTTCAGTGAGTCAACCGCCGATCTCGTGGATCGTTTTGGACAAACGATCCATACGGACCTTAATTTTTGGCAAGAAGACATTATTGGCAGCGTTGCCCACGCCCGAATGTTGGGTGAAACCGGCATTATCACAAAAGAAGAAGCCAAGATTATTTATGATGGCTTAGAGAAAATCCATGACGATGGGCCAGAGGCTCTTCGACTCGATGTTGAAGATGTTCATACGGCGATTGAACTTCGCCTATATGAGCTCGTTGGCGATGTAGCGGGAAAGCTTCACACCGCAAGAAGTCGAAACGACCAAGTGGCAACCGCGGCAAGGCTCATGCTCCACAATGAGCTACTGATCGTCCTTGACCTGATCAAGTCCCTTCAATCCGAACTTTTGGTACAAGGAGAAAAATATAAAGCCGCCATCATGCCTGGCTTTACTCATCAACAACATGCCCAGCCGATAACCCTCGGTTTCCATTTGCTTGCCCACTTCTGGGCATTGCAAAGACACGGACATCGAGCCGAGCAACTCTTCAAACTGGCTAACTATTGCCCATTGGGAGCCGCAGCTCTCGCCGGAACAAGCTTCCCAATTGATCGCCAAATGACGAGTGACGAATTAGGATTTACCGCACCGATTCCTAATGCTCTCGACGCCACAAGCGATCGGTCCTTTATCATGGATGCCCTCCACGTTTGTGCGCTGATCATGATCGATCTCAGTCGAATTTCTCAAGAGCTTGTGCTCTACAGTGGTCGGGAGTTTGGATTCATCAAGCTTGCCGATTCGGTCACCACCGGATCGTCAATCATGCCTCAAAAGCGAAACCCCGATATGGCCGAGCTCATTCGAGGTCGAACAGGACGAGTTATTGCGAATTGGGTCACCCTTGCCACAGTTATGAAGGGTCTTCCATTGGGTTACAATCGCGATACCCAAGAAGACAAACCACCATTGTTTGATTCATTGGGCAAGGTCAAGGACTCTCTTCAGCTGATTCAGCTCCAACTTGAATCGTGTGAGTGGCAACTCGACAAGATGAAAGCCGCTACGATCGGCGACTTCTCAACCGCCACCGACTTAGCTGATTACTTGGCGGCCAACGGAACACCGTTCCGTGAAGCACATGATATGGTTGGAAAAGTTGTCATTGGCTGCAACGAGCGCAACATCACCCTCGAAGACTTGGACGAAAAGATTTTGGGAGAAATCTGCCCAGAAATCCCAGTTGAAGCTCTTGGCGTCCTGAAACCAGAAGATTCGGTAAAAAGGCGAGAATCGTTCGGTGCTCCTGGTCCAAAAGCTATGGAAGTGCAAATTGCTCAGGCAACAAAAGTTTTCGAAGCCCGTGGCTTCGAAGAGATTGTTTAAAGCCCAAGTCGGACTCGATTAAGAAACATTCGTGCTTCTTCGTCGGGTCCGCCGTAAGTTAGCCGAAGTACATCTTCGATCGGAAAGACTCGGCGTCCATCCTCATAACCAAGAAAGCTAATTTCTTCCAGTTCGACATGTTCATCTGAATAGGCTCTCACATATCCATAATGAACGGACCCGTCTTCGGTGTGGATTCCGACGACCAAGTTTTTTGAAGCCGCAAATGCCAGGAGCTTCTCCATCTCAAGACTATCCGGCGCGCCACGAGATTGCCCGTTGGCGAGTTTTTGACGTTCTAGTAGCAATTGCACGGCTTGCATGTACTGAGTTCCATATTGAACCCTAAGTACTTTATCAAGGGTGCCTACGAAAGAGCCCCAGTTCTGACCATAGCGGTCAATACGCTCTAAGCGAAACGAATCCCCATCGATCTCGCGGATAAAGCCCACTTCGAACGAATCTGGCTCATAATGAACCCCACATAATTCCCCCCGCTCATTGCACTCGAAGAGAACCTGGCGTATTCGCTCAAACAGTTCAGACACCAGATCGTTGTACCCGGGTTTAGAGCGATACTTCGTGCAGAGTTGTAACCACTTGATTGGCTAGTGAAAAATCCAGGTGGCGAGTTACGTCATTAGGACACGCAATCACGTGGATACCTGCATCAAAGGCAGATTGAACTCCGTTTTGCGAATCTTCAAAAGCGATAACTTCCTCAGCAGAAACTTCCATCAATTCTAGTGCCTTTAAGTAAAGATCAGGAGCCGGTTTACTCCGAGCGGCATCGTCTCGACAAACCGTCATCTCAAAGAAGCGCCCCAATTTCAGACGATCAATGAAGTCGTCAACCCAGCTGTGTAGCGAACTTGATACAACGCACATCCTAAGCCCCTTTTCTTGGGCGGCAATTAGTAGTTCAACCGCACCGGGACGAGGAGTCAATTCGAAGTGTTCCCAGTAACGTTCCCGAAATCGGAGCCGAATTGAGTCTGGGCTCTCATCGAGATTCGCTAACCGCTTGAGAAGTATTTCGGGCTGCTCGGTTACTTGGTCTGGGCCGCGTCCAACAATATTCATCCAAACTTCGTCGGGATATTGGTGCCCATGAGACTCAAATAGACCTTTCCAAGCCAAGACTTCGGGGGTTTCAGTATCGAGAATTAAGCCATCAAAGTCAAAAAAGAGGGTGGAAACCAAGTCATTAGCGTACCTTGGACTCCTTCGTAGCTAGGTATCTTTACGGTTAGTGCTCTCTCCCAAGCCTTATGTTGAATTTAAGGATGTTTCTGTTTCGTATCGTAAGCAGAGCGAAGCGGTTGCAAAGATCAACTTGACAATCGACGAGGGAGAATTTGTCTTTCTGGTTGGAAAGACCGGGGCCGGGAAAAGCACATTACTCAAACTCATTTCACGAGAAATCTCTCCTCAGTCCGGAACGGTTGTAATCGATGGCAAGGTCATCAGCGAGCAGTTTTCGATTGCTATTCCTAGACTTCGCAGGAAAATGGGAATTGTCCCTCAGGATTTCGCTCTTCTGCCCAAAAAGACGGTGGCGGAAAACATTGCCTATGCGAGTCGAGCAGCAGGGAAAACGAAACGCCAAACCCGTCGGAGAATGGCATTTATCCTGTTTGGAATACATCTCGATCACAAAATGCACAGCTTTCCCGACGAGCTATCGGGAGGAGAAAAGCAACGAGTCGCCATTGGCCGAGCATTGATCAACGATCCACCCCTTCTTTTGGCTGACGAGCCGACTGGGAATCTCGATCCAGAACATTCCATGGAAGTCATGCAACTTCTCATGAATCTCAATGAGCGAGGGACCACGGTCATTGTCGCAAGCCACGACATGATGGTGGTCGAACAACTTGGCAAACGTGTGATCCGTCTTGATGAAGGCCGGATTATTTCTGATTCGAAATTTGATGCTCCCCAACCGGCTCAACCTGAAATAGAAGATGCGGAAGAAATGGGTTATCAACTTGCCGAAGATCTTCCCGTAACGATAACACCCGAAGCAGAAGAGCCGGAGAAAGAAGGAAGTCTTCAACTCTTCGAAGATTTAGGACCGCCCGAATCCAGCGAGGTGAACTCCGATGTTTGATCGCTTAACGTTCATTCTTGGTGAATGGCTTGTCTCGATTAGGCGAAATCTGGGCATGGTTCTTCTAGGAATCATCACCGTTTCCGTCTGCATTTTCGTATCCGGAGGTCTCACCCTCACTTATCTTGGCGTGCTTAAGTACGGACAAAGCCTCACCGACAAGTTTGAAATGAGGGTCTTCCTCAAAGACAAGACCTCAATTGCGCAAATCTCGACAATCGCGAAGCAAATCCGATCAATGGATGGGGTAGCCACCGTTAACTGGATTCCTCGCGACAAGGCATGGGAAAAGATGAAAACCGAGTATCCCGAGCGCACCCGAGATCTCGACAATGTCCTTCCCGATGCCTACAAAGTTGTCTTGAAAGACCTCAGCAAGAGTGATGCGCTCGCCATATCCATTCAAGCAATGCGGGACGTCCAGCCAGATGGTGTTCGATACCTCCAAAACACGCAAAAGAAAGTCGAGGAGAGCCTGAAATTCCTCAAATGGATTGGATTAGTCGCGGGCGGTCTGCTCGCTCTAGTCTCAGGTGTTTTGATCTTCAACGTCGTCAGGTTGACGGCAATGTCGCGTCGTCTTGAGCTTCGAATCATGAGCTTGGTTGGCGCAACTTATACAACGATTTATACTCCTCTGCTTCTTGAAGGCACGTTCCAAGGACTGCTAGGAGGGCTGGTCGCTGGATTACTCTTGCGGCTTTCGTACGCTCAATTGCAAGCGGTAGTGAAAGGATCCCAATTCATCAGCGAGTTGCCGCCGTTCCCCAACAACCAAGTCTTTATAGCCTGCGCTGGCCTTGGAGCAGCCTACGGACTTTTGTGCTCAATCCTTGCACTGTTCAACCTCCGAGGCAAGATTCGATGAAACATCGATTCTCCTTACTCCTCATCCTCCTGCTCACTCTGCCTACTTTAGTCGTCGGTCAGAAGTCGATCAAGAAGCTAAGAAAGGGCCTCGAAGACGTCAAACACTCAAAACGCGTGGTTGAAAAGAAGCTGGACGCTACGAAGAAAGGAATCGTTAACGTCAAGGAGCAAATGGGGCAGTTGGAGAACCGCCTCCAGTCTGTCTCTAATCAGCTTGAAGATGCCTCCGACCAATTGGAATCAGCAAAGTTGCTCCAGAAAAGGCTCGCCAGCGAACTAGAAAGGGCCAATGCCGGAGTTGCCGCCAAAAAAGCGCAGGCCGAGCGTCGAATTCGCTCCATCTATAAAGAAGGAAAACCGAACGTTCTCGAGTTCTTTTTTGGCTCCAAAAGTGCTGCC
>JAYUOQ010000332.1:0-9068 GCA_043760685.1 Armatimonadota bacterium
ACCCTACATTCTCGAAGCAGTTGGATCACGAGAGATTCCAGTTGTTGGCAAAACAACCTTTACTCTGACCGCCACCGATGCCAAAGGCAAAACTGTTAGCATCAACAAGACTGTCACTATAAAAGAACCGGTGCCGCCAGTTGATAACAATGCTCCTCCAACGGACGGCACGACGGGCACCACGGGTACAACAACTGGGTTATGAGTAAGCCAAGAGTTCTATTATCTGTCACCGACAAAACTGGAATAGTTGATTTTGCGCGTGAACTGGTCGCTCGAGGCTTTGAACTTCTCTCCACTGGAGGGACCGCCAAATCAATTCGAGATGCTGGACTTGCCGTAACCGACGTCAGTGAAGTCACCGGATTTCCCGAGATGCTTGACGGCAGAGTTAAAACGCTTCATCCAAAAATCCATGGTGGCATCCTCGGAATTCCTACTAATCCGAGCCATGCCGAGGCAATGGATTCAGCCGGCATCAGCCCGATTTCTATCGTGGTCGTGAATCTTTACCGCTTCGAAGAGACCGTCGCGAAACCACACTCGCTAGAAGAAGCAATCGAATCAATCGATATTGGTGGTCCCGCCATGATTCGGGCGGCAGCGAAGAATCATGACTCGGTCATGATCGTTGTCGATCCAACGGACTATCCAGTCGTTATCGAAGCATTGGACAGCGAAGACCATTCGGCATTCAATAAGCGCTTGGCGGCAAAAGCCTTCCGGCACACTGCGTATTACGACTCCACGATTTCGAACTATCTCACCAGCAAATTCGAAGATGATCCGTTTGCAGCCGAATCCATTTCCATAGGATATCGCCGTATTCAAGGGTTTCGATATGGCGAGAATCCCCACCAGAATGGTGCCCTCTACTCGACCGCGCTCAACGGTGCTGGACTCCCTCAATCTGAACAACTTTGGGGCAAAGAACTTAGCTATAACAATATTACGGACGCCAACGGAGCTTGGGAACTTGTTGCCGATATGCCACCTTTGTCTTGCGCGATCATCAAGCATGCCAACCCATGCGGAGCCGCCGCTTCTGCAACCTTTGGGGATAGTTACCGACTAGCGAGAGAATCTGATCCGATCAGCGCATTTGGTGGCGTGGTTGCCATCAACGGAGTCGTTGACCGTCATGCCGCAGAAGCGATGACCGAAAAAGGAAACTTCCTTGAAATTGTGATTGCCGAGGGATTTGATGAAGGTGCCCTGGAGATATTTAAGGCCCGAGCTGGTTGGGGCCAAGATGTAAGACTTCTCAAGGCGACATTGCCGTCAAAAACGTCATACCTGTCGGTAAAAGGAATTCGAGGCGGTGCCGTCATCCAGCAGTCTGATGAAGATCCTAATCCTGAGTGGATTGTTGCTACCGAACTGAAACCGACCGAAGCCCAAATGAAGGCACTCAGACTCCAATGGGCAATTGTCCAGCATGTCAAATCAAACGCAATCGTCGTTGGGAATGAATCAAGACTGCTCGGAGTGGGAGCCGGTCAAATGAATCGAGTTCAGTCAGTGCGACTCGCATTAGCCCAAGCGGGCGAGCTGACGAAAGGTGCAGTTCTTGCCAGCGACGCCTTTTTCCCATTCCCAGATTCCATCGTTACGGCGGCAGAACAGGGAATCGCCGCGATTGTTCATCCTGGCGGAAGCAAGAAAGATTCAGACGTAATTGACAAGGCAAACGAACTAGGAATTGCAATGTGCCTGACGGGAATTCGACATTTCAACCATTGATTGGTAGCCAAAATTGACAAAATAGTGTAACCTTATTGGTATATATCTTCATCAGTAGGTACATAAAGCTATGACACAACAAGGTCCAAACCCACAAACCAATTTGATTTTCTCGATTGTGGCTCCAGTAGTTGCTCTGATCGCAGTTGCGGTTATTTACTTCACAAAGCCAGTACCAGTTGCTCAACCTGATCCTACACCGGTCAATGTAGCTCAAGCAAAGCTCCCAGCTAACACGGTTGTGATGGCGAATGCACTTCCAAATGCCGGAACTTCAACGAATGGTGCTGCTGGTGGGATCGGCGGTGGAAACCCTGCAGGTGCAGGCGGTGCTCCTGGTGGTCAACAAGCTCGCGGAAGTAACAAAGGCAAAGCTGGCGGATTTGGCGCCAATTAAGAAACCATCAATTTTGCTTGCCTGACATTCAATTCATTCGATTGAATGCAAGCTAAATCCAGTAAACTCCTCTTTCAGATCGAAAGGGGAGTTTTTATTTGCCATTGCCGACCATCCTGAACGTAGGATTCAATAACTATGTCATTACCGATAAGGTTCTTGCGATGGTTAGCAGTGAGTCTGCCCCGATGAGAAGAATGATTCAAACGCTTCGGAAAGATGGAAAAGTCATCGATGCAACGCAAGGACGTCGCACACGAAGTGTTATTTTTACATCGAATGACGGAATTGTGCTCTCAGCAATTTCTCAAGAGACGCTTGCCAAGCGACTGACAGGTGGCGATAATTCGGTTGGAGAAACAGAAGAAGATGAGGAATAGACCGTCAAATGGTATTTCGAGCTGGTTCTCGAGAATGCACCGAGACATTGGAATCGATCTGGGCACCGCAAACACGCTTGTATATGTAGCCGGGCGTGGAATCGTACTGAGAGAACCTAGCGTCGTTGCCGTTAACCGAGATGACGGAAAAGTCATTACGGTTGGGGCGGAAGCCAAGAGAATGCTCGGACGGACACCAGCAAACATCATTGCCGTTCGACCGCTCAAAGACGGTGTTATTGCCGACTACGAGCAAACGGAAGCGATGCTACGACACTTTATTGGTGCCGTCTCAGCCAAATCGATGTTCCGCAAGACCGTTGTTGTCGGCATCCCAAGCGGTGTCACCGAAGTAGAGCGTCTCGCCGTTATTGAAGCATCTAGAAAAGCCGGGGCCACCCATGCTTTCGTCATCGAAGAGCCAATGGCCGCCGCAATTGGGGCCGGACTTCCGGTTTCTGAGCCAAGTGGTTCGATCATTGTTGACATCGGGGGAGGAACCACCGAAGTTGCCGTTATCTCGTTGGGAGGGATTGTGAGCTGTCGATCGGTTCGCATTGCTGGTGATGAACTCGACGAGGCAATCACTTCTTACGTCAAAAGAGCCTTCAACCTAGCCATCGGAGATCGCACTGCCGAACTTGTCAAAATCGAAATTGGCTCGGCGTATCCACTCGAGCAAGAAATGGACATGGTCATTAAGGGAAGGGACCTAGTTTCCGGACTGCCGCGAAGCGCCGTCATAACCAGTGAAGAAGTTCGCACCGCAATTGCAGAGCCCGTCAAAGAAATCGTCGAAGCGATCAAGCTCACTCTAGAAGCAACACCACCAGAGTTAGCTGGTGATGCCATGGAACGAGGAATTTTCCTTGCCGGCGGCGGAGCCCTCTTGCGCGGATTGGACAAATTGATCGCCAAAGAAACATTGATCCCGGTTCACATCGCTAACGATCCGCTGAGCTGCGTAGCCTTAGGTACCGGAATAATCGTTGAAGAAATGAACACGAATCCCGTTATTCGTAAACTATTGGAGAGGTCGACACAGTCTTAAAGAACCAAGATTCACCGAAAAAGAATGGCCTACTCTTCCTTGCACTCCTTGTCGTAACGATCGCCCTTTCGATACTCCAAAGAAATGCCCGAGGACAAGGCGGCATTAGTTTTGTCGATCAAGTTGTTCGACTTACTTGTACGCCCATTGCCCGACTGTCCGCTGGCATCTTCGACGGTACAAAGGGTTTTTTCGACGGTGCCTTCCGGGGGAGCCACCTCAAAGAAGAAAATCTACGCATCAAGCGTCAACTCGCAACGCTGATGATGTATTCCGAAACGATTACTACTCTCGAACGCGAAGTGGATTCGCTTCGAAAGTCTGAGGGACTTGCCCCCACCTATCAACACGTAAAAGTCGTCGCCGACATCAACGGCTATTTTCCTCAACAGAACCGGTTAACCGTTCTCGCCGGTCAAGACAAAGGCATCAAAGAAGGCATGCCCGCCGTCTGCGCCCAAGGGCTCGTTGGTAGAGTCCAATCGGTCGGGCTCAAAGATTGCCAAATCATCCTTCTAACCGCACCGACGGTACAATTTGGAGCTCTAGGACGAGACTACAATCCCCATCCCGCGGGAATCATTGCTGGTGACAACTCCCCGACCTTGCTCTTGAAATTTGCTAATCCCAAGGTGCCAGTAACCACCGGCGACATCATTATCACGTCCGGATTCTCGAAAACCGTACCCAAAGGCATCATCATTGGCCGAGTCATTACCGCAGAAGCGCTGCCAGAATTAGGCTCATCAAGGGCAAGAGTTCTTCCCGCCGTTAATGTCGGGGAACTCAGGGAGATTGTGATTCTCAAGTGAATAACACCCGTTTCTTCATGACCGCAGCTTTTTTCATCTGGATCAGTGCCGGATTACAACAGGGTCTGGCGAGCCGAGTCGCTATTTTCGGTGCACAGCCCGACTTTTTGCTGGTCACTGCATGCATTCTTGGACTCCTCTCTGATGTGCGGATCGCCCTTATTCTCGGCTTCTTTGTCGGATTTGCCGAGTCCGCAATTGTTGGGTCCGACATGTGGCAATTCATCCTCACCCGGATGGCAGCGGCATGGATATGCGCCTTTTTGGTTGAAAACAAGTTTCAACGGAACGGTGGCGTTGGTGCGGCAGCAACCCTCCTTAGCTCAATAATTTGTGGAATTGCCTTTATGATTATCGCCCCCCAGCCTAACATCGGCGGCGTTCTAAAGGCTACACTTATTACGGCTTTGTACAACGCCGTGCTTGCCATTTTGGCCTATTATCCAATAGAGCGAGCGGCGGGTATAAACAGCCAGCAGTTATGAGTGCTCATGTAGACGTCCTCGCCATGGCCCGCGAACAACTAGCAGTCGCGGCCAAACATCTCGAACTAGATTCGGGTCTTCACCAGGTCCTATCTCGCCCAATGCGGCAGTTGATTGTGAACTTCCCCGTTGTTCTCGACAATGGCGAAGTCATGGTTTTCGAAGGCTACCGAGTCCAACACAACTCATCTCGCGGACCAACCAAGGGCGGAATCCGATATCACCAAGATGTAGACGTTGAAGAGACGACCGCATTGGCGATGTGGATGACCTGGAAATGCGCCGTCGCCAACATTCCGTTTGGCGGAGCAAAAGGTTCGGTCAAAGTCGACACCAAACAGTTTTCCCGACGAGAAATCGAAAAGCTCACCCGACGCTACGTCACCGAAATTAACATCATCCTTGGCGAGCGATCCGACATTCCTGCGCCCGACATCGGCACCAATGCCCAGGTCATGGCGTGGATCATGGATACCTTCTCGATGCAAAAGGGCTATACCGTCCCCGGCGTAGTAACCGGTAAGCCAGTTGACCTTGGCGGCTCGCTCGGGCGAGTCGAAGCAACCGGCCGTGGTGTCATCGTCGCCGCTGAAGAAGCCTGCAAGTCGATTGGAATGAACTTCCAAGGCGCACGCGTCGTCGTTCAAGGCTTCGGAAACGTTGGCTCAGTTGCCGCAAGCATCGCAGCTCAGAATGGCGCAATCGTCGTGGGCATCTCAGACGCTCTCGGAGGAATTTACAATCCGAAAGGATTGCCGGTTGACGATCTGATTAATCGATACTCGGGTCGTGAAGGCGGAATCCGCGAATATAAAGATGCTCAGCCAGTATCAAACTCAGAATTGCTTGAACTCGAATGTGACATTTTGATTCCGGCGGCCATTGCTGCTCAGATCACGGTCGAAAATGCGGACAAGATCAAGGCGAAACTGATTGTCGAAGGTGCCAACGGACCAAGCACGCCCGAAGCCGATAAGATTCTCCACGATAAGGGAATCCTCGTTGTTCCGGATATCCTTGCCAACGCGGGTGGCGTTATCGTTAGCTACTTCGAGTGGGTTCAGGACCTTCAAAACTTCTTCTGGGAAGAAGATGCGGTCAACGAACGACTGACCAAGATCATGAAACACTCGTATGCACATGTACACGATGCCATGGTTCAGCATAAGACCGATATGCGAACCGCTGCCTTGATTATTGGAGTCAAACGAGTCGCCGACGCGACTATTCGACGCGGCATCTTCCCATAGATGTTTGAGACCCTTCCTCCTGCTCTTTGGTAGGGGGAAGGGCCAGGGATTGGGGTTATTTAGTCGCTGGAATCTAATACGGAGCAAGGAACGGGCCCACTTAGTCAACTTTAAGTTCCCCAACAAATGGCCAATTGGGCGCTGTCATCTCTTCAATTCGCTGAGCAAGAAATTTGTCTTGTTCATTCGTCCCATCCAGAGTGAGCGTCTTGCGATACTCCCGTAAGAGTGTTTTTCCCGCCTCCCATTTGGCAATTGCATAAGCCGCGTGCATTCTAATGCTGTAGACGGGGTGGTCAAGAAATGGCTTCAGCATTTCGATCACGGGTCCTGACTTGAACCTATAAAAGCAATGACTGAAAATCATGATGCCGCTATAGAGATCGAGTACATGTCGGGGTGATCGTAATTTCTGAATGGCAACATTTCGAAATTCGCGTTGATACCCGGATGTAAATGTCAGTCCGAACACAGCCTCACAACATACATAAGGATGATAGTCGCCAGTAGCAAAATTGATGAGAACTTCATAGCTGCGCGGTGTTTTCATCCTGCCAATCACCATCATAAGCAACTCTAGGCTCGTCGTGTCGTAGTCAAACTTTCCGTTCCACAAGGCACCACTAGTTTCATCGAAGTCGAACGGAAGCCTTCGATTCTCTCGTTCGATGATCTTTACGAACGTCTCAATACCACGCTTATTGTCAGCGTAATCCAAGAAGACTTGGATAGGAAGTTCAGTTAGCTCTGTCTCCTTTATTTGTTTAAACAGCATTCGCTGACGCGACATTTTGCACTGTTCCTCGGTGATACCTCATCTTACACGAGCTTCCATCGCTTCTTCCGCTTCCCACGCTTCCCACGCTTCCCACAAAGAAACCTTAACAAACCGCCTGGAACGAAAATCGTTTATAATTCGTAGAGTAATAAAAGCAATTTCGCATTGCAGGATACGAACATGAATAAAGGAATTTTGATGTCAGGAGCATTTGTCGGCATGGCCGTGATTGCAAGCGCATTCGTCAACAGTGGACTTGAGAAGGGTGAAAGAGTTTCCCCATTCCACCCTAAGCACGTCGCCGGAGCCCTTAAGGGTACCGACACCTGCTTCCCTTGCACCTACCAGAACCGACCACAGGTCCAAGCTTGGGTAACCAACGGCGACCAAAAGTCGATCATGGCACTAGCCAAGACACTTGACGCCGCAATGAGCAAGTACAGCAGCAAGGAATTCAAGGCTATGGTCGTTATCGTAGCTCCAAAGGATTCAGCTAAGATGATCGAAGCTTCTGCTCCAATGATGAGCAAGGAATTGAAGAACGTTTCCATCAGCTATCTCTCACCAGACAACTCAGCAGTCAAGAACTATAAGATCAACACTTCAGCTAAGAACACCGTTTTTGTTTACAAGAACTGGCAAGTAGTCGACAAGTTTGTTGACCTCGGTTCAGACGAAAAGGGACAAAACTCCCTTGTAGCTGCAATCGGAAACCTCACCAAGTAAGGGTTAACTTACAAACAAACTATCAATGCCTCAAGCTTCGGCTTGGGGCGATTTTTTTACTGCTCTATTCTCTTTATCGAGAACTTTGTAGGAGCCATTAACCAATGCTCCTCACCTCGGGAGCGAGGGCCTTGCAAGAGAAGCGAAGCTTCCAGGTGAGGGGGTGCTCCTGGTACGAGTGATTATCCTGGCCTCGGAGCAAAAACACTTGCCATCTCGGCAATGCTATCACTCTTGCCGCAATCTCAAATAACCTGAAGCCCAACTGACTTCAAATACTCAAACGTCTCGGAGTAGTAACTTGGGTCCCTCGTCGGATCTTCGACATCCCCCTCCGGCACCACAATCACCATTCCTTGACGCGCCCTTGTCAAAAGTACTCGGTAGGCGTTCTTGAGATATGCCTGCCGTTCTGCTTTATTGATCCGCTGCCACTTATTGCCCTTGAACGACCAGTGCTGCCATCCAGCCTTTGATCTTCTAAAATCTCCGTCCCACACGATGCATCCCCAATCTAGTTCGAGACCTTGTACATCAAATTCAGTTCCCACATCTTCCAGGTAATAAGAGGATCGGACATCATCTTTCGAACTTAAAAACCAATGCACAGGATTTGGCTTTACGCGAACATCAATTGCTAATGGTTTGAGTCTTTGAGCTTGAGACGAAACCATCATTCCATACCTCTCACTACCACGTGCTTTTGTCTTGAGCCAAGACTTCGCCGTAGCAAGATCTCTCGTCAATACGATTGGGTATTTGTCCTTTATAGATTCGTGCAACTCGAAAGCTTGCTTTAGCTCCAAGTCAAGAATTTGCTTTACGAGCCCAGAAAGTCGCTCGGCTCGAAATGATCTCATCGAAACGGCAAGATGAAGGTCTTCGTCAAGCTTCGAGTGCTTGTGCCCTGCAAGCAGTTGAAGAGATTCTCCCGCTGCATATTCCGAGTCTTTGAGATGAGGCGAGATGTAAATTGTCCAATCTGGAAATTGCCCTACGACTGACCGTATCCATTCACCGATACCGGCCTCACCAACATTGATCTCTTGACCGCCACCAACTAGACAAACAATGACCGCCCAATCCTTATGTCGATCCATACAGGAGATTAGAAACTCGGATTCCGACCGATTGAAATTTTTGATTCCTTTCTTTCGGTCCATAAAGGCAGTTGTTTGCTCGAAGTTCCAAGATCGCTGTGCTTCATCGAATATCGTGACGTGATCAGTCGGAGCACCAGGGTCTCTCAGATACTCATCACGGAAGTGGTGAATGTTTTGGATAAATGCCTGAACTGTTCGCCGAGAATCTTTGAGTGTTACCTTCTTGCCCAACTCAACACTCTTTAAAGCCTTCTCTCTCGCCAATGCCTCTTTCAAGATCATAACTAGAGGACCATTCCCAGACAAGAAAACACTATGGAGACCCTCACCACCCTCGGTAAAC
>JAYUOQ010000333.1:0-3451 GCA_043760685.1 Armatimonadota bacterium
CATGGAAGTTCCAGAGCCGTTCCAGTTCGTTCCAACTGGAATGCTCGACGAAGAAGGCGAAGAAATTGATGTCGAGCTTACCGACAACGTCAAGCGCCAAAGGATGCTGGAGTAGCTTTCGAAGCGAGCTGTTAAGTCCGTCATCGGTAAGCTCGACATCAATTTCTTCGCCTTCTTCGTCGAGCATTCCAGTTGGAACGAACTGGAACGGCTCTGGAACTTCCATGATGTAATCAGGATGATCTCCAGCCTTTCGGAATCGGTCTCCGCCAACCCATTCGACTTCCTTGCTTGCGCAAAGGGTCGCAATGATGTTTGCGAGATCGTCCGGATAAGTCTTGCTGCCTGGCGTGATCTCAAAGTGCTCTTCGAGCAACTTGATTGCGGTAGTCGTCTTGTCGCTAGCAACAATCTTTTTGATCAGCTTGGCGATATCGTCGGACTTAAATTCAATCGGAGCAACGTCGTCAACGTCAATTGTTGGCGTCAGCTTCATCGCGACCTTAAGGGCAGTAGAAACCAATCCCTTAGCATCGGCTTCGGTCATGAAGGTTCCGTCGCTGTTGTAAACAAAGTGTGGTTCTGCGAACAAGCCTTTGAGGATTTCCCCAGAGCTGTACATGAGAACGCTTCGCGGGTCATCGTTGTTAAGCTTGCTGTGAGCAACTGCTCCAGCTTCTTTCAGCTTAATCGGAGCATGCTTCAATACTTGAGCCGCCCAGTCTGGTGATCGAAAATCAACGTCAGCCAGCTTGGTAGCAGCAGCATCAAAATCTTCTCGTGAAATTCGGTTAATCTCGAGGGCTCGGTCAAACTTTTCGTCAGTGGCAACGAAGCCCCACGCGTCGAGTCCTACCAGACCACCCTCTACTTCAACAAAACCGCCGTTGCCCGCGATCAATCGCACGATGGTTGGCTCCATGATTTCTGGAGTAGATCGCTGTGCTCGGGCAACTTCGTCGATCAATGTGGTGATCAGGACGGGTGCGCCAAAGCTATCAAGAATCGCTCGCATAATTTCTGCGATTGGTCGACCTTGACTATTGAGTCGTGCGGCAGGAACCCATCGTCGCTCGTGATAAGCGAAAACATCTGGGTTTGATGCCATGAGTGATCGGACTGCGGCGAGTCCAATTCCGACTCCGGATAATTTGTCAGCAAGCTCGCCCAGCTTGACCGCGGCTTCCATTTCTGAAAGTTTTTCAAGTATGAGTCGGTCTGCGTATGAACGTGCAACGGCTTCTTCTGGTTTGATGGAAATCGGCTTGGCCAAAGATTCGCTCCTAATGCCCGAATAAACGAGCGCGAACATTTATTTTGGCAGATTTGCGCACCATTTTGCCAGACATATTCGTCTAGCCGGAACTACTGCTTCAAAATTCGTCGTTTCAACGTACAATGAAGTGGATGAAGCGCGGGTTTACATTGATAGAGCTTTTGGTTGTTATTACAATCATAGCCATTCTCGCCGCGATTCTCTTTCCCGTTTTTGCCCGCGCAAAAGCAGCGGCAAAACAATCAGCGTGCATCAGCAATTTAAAGCAAATTGGCACCGCAATGACCCTCTACATGGGAGATCACGACGACATCTTTCCCTATGCGGTTGACGCCAGCGACAAATATGACCCAAACATTTGGTCTGGTCAGCCAGACTTCCAGGCTCAAATTCCGTTCATGCTCGAACTACCAGACGCTCTCCAGCCCTATACCAAGAGCCGGGAAATTTTCCATTGCCCGTCCGATACTGGCACCCGCATCCTTGACCACAACTACCCCGATACGTTCGTGTCGTCACCCTCACTCTATGCGACATATCGTTCGAGTTACCTTTTTCGCACCGAGATAGCCTTTAAATTCCTTTCCCAAGATCGGTTTGAGCTACCCGCCGAAGTCAATGTACTTTTTGATGGAGCTGGACACTGGCACGGCAGTGGCAAGGGACTGCAAGCTGGAGACGACGTAAACACCTATTTAGATTTGATTCAAACGTACCGGTACAGCACTCTTATGGGTGATTTCCACGCGAAATCTCTCAGTCGTGGACAATTGGACAAATTGTGGGCGACCAAGCTTTAAGTGGATTGGATTCGACCGCACGGTCTAATTATTAACGGAGTTTTGGAGCGCGGGTTAGAATTTGCTATTGTTGACGGTGTCATCCAAGAAATCCGGGCATCGTCCCACCCTTGTGAATCGTTCGTTGTTTCCCCAGCATTCGTAAACGCACACTCGCATCTTGAGTACCGCGGGATGCTGAATCAAATAGAGCATCCGGAATATTACGAATGGATTTATGAGTTGGCAAGACTCAAGACCCTTGAATCGCCAGAATATGTTCGCGAACAATGCAACATTGCCGCCACCGAAAACCGAAACGCAGGGGTTGCCTGGATCGGAGAACATTCGGATCGACCTGGTTCTGCCGAAGCCATGATCAAGCACGGTCTTGGTGGTTGGATATTTCAAGAAGTAATCACGTTATCGGAGTCCATGACTCCGGCAGAACGCCTTACTTTTGTATCAAATCGCTTGCGAGAGACTCAAATGATCTTTCCAAACGCATCTCTGAATCCCCACGCCTACTTCACGGTAAACCACGAGTCGCTTCAGTATCTGGGTTCGCTAGATACGCCTTCAAGCATCCACGTTGCCGAAACCAAACATGAATCGAACTTTACAAAGTATGGAAAAGGACCAATTGCCGAACGCCGAACCGCCCGGGCTGTACCGTTTGAAGTCTACGACCAATCGGTAGTCGAAGTGCTGGACAACCTAGGCGTCCTTCGTCCAGGTTTGCAATGCGTCCATTGTTGCGATGTGGACGAAGCCGACATTGCCATCATGGCTTCCCGAGGCGTAACCATCGCTCACTGCCCTCGGTCGAATGTTCGATTGCAATGCCCCGAAGCACCAGTTCGGGAGTTTCTCGATGCCGGAATCACGGTAGGACTTGGACTCGATTCACCCGCAAGTGGTGGCGTTATTGACATGTTCGCTGAAATGCGGTCGGCTCTAGCGGTCAGTGAAAGGCGTAACAAGCCGTTAACCGCAGAAGAAGTTTGGCGAATGGCGACTAGCGAAGGATATCGGTCGTTTGGGCAACCAAGCGAGACCCAGTGGGATATTTATGTAGGTTCTTCAACGCCGTTGATCCGAATCCATGTTGATGGCGTCAAATCGGTCGAAGAATTGATCGAACTTGGTAATCCGAGCAAAGTTTCCTGGATTTGACCAATCCTAAGTCCCAATGGGACGCCTTAGCAAGACACGCTAAACTTTCTTCAGGTTCATCGATCAGGACAGCCTTCGACACACTAAACGATTCTGTGGGTTTTTTACTTTGTAGCTAAAAGGCATTGATCCGGAGGATGGCAACTGAAGAGCCAATGGAAAAGACTGAATCAATGTCAGTCTCTTCTGGGCTCAGGAACAGGGCCTTCGACTTACTTAA
>JAYUOQ010000334.1:0-9048 GCA_043760685.1 Armatimonadota bacterium
GGCTTCGAAAAAGCAAAATTGAGGGTGCAGGGCTCCTGAGTGCGCCCAACCGGATACATATATGTGGACGGTCCTGAATAGTGCCCGACACCATTGGCTAATTGTGAATCCGTTTCATAGGACACTGAAACGGCTTGCCCCTTCTTCGATGCAAAGCTCCAAGTGACTATTTCTGGTAACTTCCCTACGGTTTCTTTATTTGCAACTGCGGATTGTCCGTCCACCATTGCGGATAAATCGGAGACCCTTCGCCAATTGTTGGCATACCGGTAAGAGCCGGGGGCCCAATTCGGCATTTGAATCATTGATATGTCGCTTTTGGCTCGGAAGGAAAGCGTTATCTTGATTTTGTTCGGGGTTGAACCATCTGAGACTGTATACGAGAGCTGTGCTTGGGCACAATAGCTCAACATAAGGGCGACAACGATGGCGCCCGACTTGAATGTTCCGTTCATTAAGGGGAGTTTAGCGAATTTTACGAACCGGTGGCACTAAATTCGTCCAAAAGGTCTTCGGTTCTTTCTTGGTGGGGAGTCAGAGTGTTGAAGACTCCTTGCAGCATCCGTCTTTGTCGTCTTCGCTTCAAAGCATCTTTTGCTAGATGCAGGGCTTTCAGGGCATCTTCGTTCTCTGAACACGACAATTGTCCAAGTTGGTACGACTCCAGCTTCGCCAATGCCACTTCAATTACGTCTTCTACTTGTGCGCCATTGATTCCAACTTCAGGCGGAAGGCCCTTCTGGAACTGGATCGTCATGAATTTATTCTCGAACCGATACGGGTTCACTAACATTGATGATTTGATTACTTCAGACATTTCCTTCCCCTTTGGTCAATTCTCCACCATTTAGGCAAATAAATGGTGAAAAGTTTTCCCACACATAACACAAGACGGTAAAACATGCGCAATGAACACCGATTTGTTAAAAGAATTAGTCGAAGGTCATGGTGTCCCAGGACAAGAAGACCTCATCCGCAAGATCGTCATTAGGGAATTGAAGGACATCTGCGAGCTTTCAACCGACAACATGGGAAACCTGATTGCAATTAAGCGCGGAAGTGGCGGAGGCAAGAAGCTTATGTTGGCTGCACACATGGACGAAATCGGATTCGTCGTGAAGTTTATCGACAAAGAAGGTTTTATCCGGCTGAACCCGATGGGTGGATTTGATCCCCGACAACTCAACTCTCAGAGGGTGATTGTCCATACGTCTAACGGTCCTATCAACGGCGTTCTCATGTATGGCACGAAGCCAAAGCATATGCTTACTGATGCGGAAGCAAGTGCGGGTCAAAATTTGGACTCCTTCTTCGTCGACTGTGGACTTGGCGAGAAAACCAAGGACTCCGTGAATATTGGGGACATGGTTTCTATGAGCCGACAAATGATACAGCTCGGAGATCTTTTGAGTTGTAAGGCCATGGATGACCGAGCCTGCGTCTTTATCATGATTGAAGCAGTTAAGAAGGCCAAGAAGCATAACGTTGACGTTTATGCGGTTGCCACGGTGCAGGAAGAAATTGGGCTCCGCGGTGCAGCTGCGGCTGGATCTGCCATTGCTCCTGATGTCGTCGTTGCGCTCGACGTTACTCTGGCAAACGACATCCCTGGAGTTCAAGAACAAGATCACGTAACGAAACTAGGAAAAGGTGCAGCGATCAAGATCATGGACGGCTCCTTAATCTGTCATCCAAAGGTTGTTGAGCACTTCCGGCAAACCGCAATAAAGAATAAGATTCCTTACCAAATGGAAGTACTACCTCGAGGAGGGACGGATGCTGGCGGAGTACAGAGACTCCATGGCGGAATTCCTGCGTTCACTTTGTCGACACCAACTCGCTACATTCACACGGTCAACGAAACCGTTCACAAGGACGATGTTCAAGCTTGCATCGATCTTCTTGCGAAATACATTGAGGACTGCCACAACGGAAGCTACAGCTACGATTAAGGATCGCTACCAAGCGATCAAAGGCGAAATTGATAAGAATTGCTCGATGGTGTCTCGTGATCCATCGAGCGTTACGCTCATTGCGGTAAGCAAGACTCAATCAGTCGATAATGTTCGGAAACTGTACGATCTCGGTCATCGAGAATTTGGTGAAAGTCGCCTTCAGGAGCTGATTCCTAAGGCAGAAGTCCTACCGAATGACATCGTATGGCACTTTATTGGGAAGCTACAAAGCAACAAAATCCGAAAGGCAGCGGAAATCTGCTCAGCCATCCATACAATCGAATCAGACTCACAGATTAAAGAATTTTGTAAGTTTTCCAAACGAATTAACGTTCTCATTGAAGTTAATATCGCAAAAGAAGAACAAAAATCAGGAATATTTCCAAAAAGCCTTGACGTATTCCATCAAAGTGTCATACAATCAAACCTAGCAGAGTTCCGAGGTTTGATGACCATCGGTCCGATTGTTCGGGAAGCGGAGGATTCGCGACCTTACTTCGCAGGAATGCGAAGACTAAACGAACAACTTGGAGGCGATTGGCTGAGCATGGGAATGAGCAAAGACTTTGGTGTGGCAATCCAGGAAGGAGCAACGCACATCAGAGTTGGAACATCTCTCTTTGGGGAGAGGTGAAAGAAATTATAAAGAGAGTAACTCATGGAAGAGATGGTACAGGACAAACCGTCCATTATCGGCAAAATCGCCAACCTATTCACCCGTTCAGATGACGAGTCTGACGATGATTTCGGACCAGAAACGATGGATCACGCTGTTGTGATGTCGCCTATGCGCCCATCGCATCGATATACAATCACGGTTCGAAAAGAAGTCATGAATTTTGAAGACGCTATGGCAACAGCCAATGGGTTGAAGCATGGCGAACAGCAAATTTTAAACCTCACATTGTTAACCCCAGAAGTCAAAGATAAAGTCCTGAACTTTCTCTGTGGCGTGAACTATGTCCAAGAAGGCACTTGGGAAGAGATCGGCACCGATATCTACCTTATTGCACCAAAACAAGCCTTAGTTGAAGTTGCCCCGGCAACGCCAAGAATGAACGCGCTCAAGAATTAAACAAGAAGCGCGAGACCTTCCTCCATTGCCCAGAAGCGCACGCTCTGGGCTTTTTTTATGCTTTGGGGAACTTTCTACGCCACTTTTGTTGGCAAAATCTCGTATTCAGGGAACAAAATCCACTAGACTGTAATAGTGGAAAAGCCCAAGAAGATTCATTTCGTCTGTAAAGACAATGAAAATGTCACGGTTCGATCAAGTGGCATATTTGTTTCCGGCTATTGGAAGTTGGGAGCAGACGCAGCACTTGGCGTCGAATATATTTACCTTCATCAAACCAAAGACCTTCCGTCATACCGACAAGGGAAAGTTGTTGAACGGTACCTGGTTCCTTTTGAGGGGCAGCAAAGATACATTTTTGCCGTCGAGCCATCTGAAGAACCGCTAACTTGGAAAGGCGAAGCGGCCGTTGAGAAAAGTTAACCAAAGGTTAATACTCTAAAAAACAAAAAGAGCCAAGGCAAATAGCCTTGGCTCTTTTTTCTCTTGGCTCAGGTTACTTGCCTGGTGGTGTGACAACTGGCTTTGGTGACCTAGGCATCATGGTTGGAGCGCAAGCAATGTTGAACGATGTCAACGCAGCTGCCGTGCTCGATTGCACCAAGTAGGCATTGATTGCAGCCTGCAGTTTGTCATGTTGAGTGTGGTGAACATAGTTGTAATCGCTTACTCCGGTTTCTAGCGTGAAAAATCCGGGAACCCCGACCGCATTGAAGCTAGCATGGTCACTGCCTCCACCTCTTGGCATGGTTGACTGAGATCGGAAGACCATTGGCAAATCCTTAAAGGCTTCGTTAAGGGCATCGATCGAAGGTTGGAACATTGGCTTTTGGGATTCTAATCCGACGAATCCACCCCAATAATTGGTCCCACCATCGTCAACCAAGCAACAGCTGATCTTGTCCATATCAGGAGCATGTGATTTCACATATCCTACCGATCCAAACAATCCTTGTTCCTCTCCGGACCATAGAATGAATCGAATCGTTCGCTTCGGTTTTGCACCACTTGCCATCAAGATTCTTGCCGCTTCAAGCGTGACGCTTGAGCCAGTCCCATTATCGAGAGCGCCTTGTGAGCCAGGACCATCCCAGCTATCGAAGTGTCCACTTACGATCACAACTTCTTCCGGTTTCTCGGTTCCGGGAATTTCGGCAATCACGTTGTGAATAGCGATTGGGCCTTTTCGGAAACTCTGTTTGATGTCAAATTGGAGTTCGACTGGCTTGTTTTCTTTCATCGCTCCAACAATCGCGTCATAGTCGCTCTTTCGAACGGTGATTCGTGTTTCCGTTGGTAACTTATCCCATTCAATTTTGTACTGACCACCGGTTAAGACCAACTCATTTCGTGAGCCAGCTACAGTTCCTTTAATTCCTGCTTTGAAAGCCGCGGCTCGAATTGCGTTTCTCAATTCAGTTGCGGTTTGTTGCTCAGGAGTTGGTGCCGGTCTCCCTCCACCTGCTGCTGCTGCTGCTCCTGCACCGGCACCGGCACCGGCACCGGCACCGGCACCGGCGGCTGGTCGAGGAGTTGGAGGCGTTGCAGAAAGAATCATCCATGCGCCCTTGAATTTTGAAGCATTTTTGGTGACTTCTTCGACACTTGCCGGTTCCATCACAACACCGCCTTTTTGAAGCCCCTTTGTTCCGGGAGTCCAACTTGGAGTCGTGAATTGAAATTCTCTGTTGAACGGTGTGGTCATTCGACCGACATGTCCGGATTTTTCTCGATCAAATCCAACTGGGAATTCACCCCATTTTTCGAGGTGTACGTTGACACATCCGAACGAAGTGAACTGCTCCATGGCCCATTTTTGACCGCTTTCGAGTGCCATTGAGCTGGTGAGACGGGCACCAATCTGTTCGGTGATGGTTTCGAGGTGACTCCGGGCCTGGTTCCTTGTCTTCCCTTCCTCAAGAATCTTCTTGACGGTGTCGGCTTCACCCTGGGCGAAGATGTTTCCCCCGATGGCCAAAACTACGATTGCAAAACTAATTCGCTTTAACATTGGGCGCAGATTACCGCTCATTCTGCAAAATTTCTAGGCTGAGTTGGCAAAAACCTAAAGTCAATCGCTAGCTAAAAATATTTGCAGGGGCTAAATTATCGAAAATACGATCCGATAGGAGACCTGTAAGGATTACCGGTCTCCACTTTTTGGTGACCGAAAAACATCTTTTTAAGGACGAGACGATGAATATTTCAAGCGTACAGTCAGCATCACAATCCCTCTTTACTGCGGGATCCCGATTAAGAGGGGCAACTCAACGATCTGGGGACGATTTTAGAAGCCATAAGCCAATGCCTAGAGAACTGCCAGGCGGCAAAGACAATAACCAAGGTCCAATGCCGGCGGAACGGATCAACCGATTTGGTGGTCCTCTACCCGGTATTCGAGTTGCTCGTGGAGGAGGAAATCCATTACCTGCTCAGCCAGTAGACAATGTGACCGGATCACGCCCGGTAGTTGATAACCAAAAGGGAATCCACAATCCCCTCCCCCGCGAAGAAGTAAAACTTGGCGGCGGGTTTCCACTTCCGGCGGTACCAGTCTATAACGATTCGGCCCTCAATCGTTTGTTGGGAGGAAGGGGTACTGGGGCACTACCTGCTCAAAGCTTGGCAGCAAGCTCACGACCCATGATTCAGAGTTTCACTTACGATTCCATCGACTATTCTGCCTAACAAACCAAAAAAGGAGCCCTCCATTCACAGAATGGAGGGCTCCTTTCTTTTTAGCCGTTATCGATGATTTATCCAATATCGGACATTTTTCTTGTTGAGATATCCGAGTACGGACCGATCTCTCGGATCCATGCATTTCGATATCGAACCGGGTTACCGTGATCTTGAAGATTAATCGGTCCTTTTTCTGCGTGAGGTGAATACTTCCCTACTGCCCTATGGGCAGACGCTCCGATCATCGGGGTTGCATGCTGAACTAATACTCCGTTGAGGAATACGGTTACTATCGCAGGAGCAACCAATGCTCCATCCTTGAATCGAGGAGCCACGAAAACTATGTCATAAGTTTGCCACTCGCCTGGCTTTCGGCACGCGTTGGCTAACGGTGGAGTTTGGCCATAGAGAGCACCAGTGCTTCCATCTGCATATGTTTTGTTCTCATAACAGTCCAAAACCTGAACTTCATATAGTCCAAAGAAATAGATTCCCGAATTTCCACGACCCTGATCGGTGCCAGAGCCTGGATTTGGCTCCATGAATTCGATATGGAGTTGACAGTCGCCAAAATGGTCTCTGGTCTGAAGGTCTCCACTTCCCTTTTCTGGTCCGAACGATGCTGATGTTGCCACCCATTTGGCTTCCCCACCACCACTGGTCCATTGAGAGAGCCCTGTACCATCAAAGAGTACTTTGGCATCGGAAGGAGCCGACATTGATCCTTCGCGAGACATTTTTCCCGGCGTCACAACGGTTGGTTGAGGTCTTTTGCTATCGTGGACACGCCATCGACCACCCGGTAGCATCGGAGTGTCATTGTAACCTTGGGCATTGGCTGATTTACAGGCAAAACCGCCCAGAAGTAATCCGCCTGCGCTGGCGGTCAATTTTGCGAGCATATCGCGACGAGAAAATCCCATGGTTTTGAGAATACAACGAAAACTCTCGAACCTGTATGAACTTTTCGCTTGTCGTCGAGTTATGACCAAAAAATCTAGACCATCAACTTCTCAAGAATTGACGATGTCTTGTGACAAAGAATCCATTCCTTGATCTGAACAGGGCGAAGGTGCTACGCTCCGAGTTACCTTTTTCTGCTTCAAAGAGTTCCTTGCTCAATAAAGACCTTGACATTTTTAATCACAATACAATATCAACCCTAATGCTGGGACAAATACCAGCCAAAACTATTGGTAAGAGGAAGGACAAAGCAATTTGTCTAACTGATTAACCCTACGGCCTAACCCGCCCGCTTCACGCCGCTCCATTCCCTTACCCAGAATGAGCGGCTATTTTTTGTTTCGCCAGATGTATAATCCGGTCATGATCGGCAGCCTTCTCTTTGGCGTAACAATAATGACGTACGGTGATCTCAAAACTGGCGATACTGTTCCCTTATGGGCGAATGGCGCACCATACGCAAAAGGAACGAAAGGGACGGACATTCCTACCCTCACACCGTTTTTGCCCGAAAAGAAGACGAAGATGGCAATCGTGGTTTGCCCCGGTGGCGGATATTGGATGCTGGCCGATCACGAGGGTCACGATTACGCGGAATATCTTTCGATGCAAGGGGTGAGCGCATTTGTGCTTCGATATCGACTAAGTGCATCGGGATATCGTCATCCGGCGATGTTGGCGGACGCCCAGCGGGCGATCAGGACTTTGCGATCACTTGGTTACAAAACGGTGGGAATCATGGGTTCGTCGGCTGGTGGACACTTAACTGGCACCGCATCAGTTCACTACAACTTCCCAGCTTATGAATTGAAGGATGATATTGATAAGGAAAACTGCAAGCCGGACTTTGGAATCTTCTGCTACGCAGTCACTACTTTTGATCCGCCTTACGGTCATACCGGATCGGGGGATGGGCTACTCGGGAAAGATGCTACCAAGGAGCAAAAGGCAATGATGAATCTCCCAGCCCATGTTACGAAGGACACTCCTCCATGCTTCCTTTGGCACACGATGGAAGATACGGGAGTTCCCCCTCAGAATTCGGAAATGTTTGCTGACGCTTTACGGGATAATAAGGTGCCGTATGAGTTGCATATTTTCCAAAAGGGTCCTCATGGTATTGGGCTAGCTGACAAAGCGCCGTATGCAAACGCACATCCTTGGGCGAAGGATTTACTCTATTGGCTGAAGGCAAACAATTGGCTTAATTAGTTAGTAAACTTCCTTCATGAGTTTTAAGGGTCTTTCCCGTCGTGACCTTCTTGCCGGTACCGGAGCTGCAATGGCGAGTTCTAGTCTCGGGTTCTTGCCCACCCTCCATGCGGACTACGATGTTGTGGTCGCGAATGGGCGGGTTATTGACCCAGAGACGAAACTCGATGCGGTTCGATTTGTTGGTATTCGGGGTGGAAGGATTGTTTCGGTTTCCAAATCGAGAATAAAGGGTCGCAAAACCATTGACGCTTCCGGTTTAGTGGTTGCTCCGGGATTTATTGATCCAATATCCCACGGTCAAAACCTCGAAAATGACCGTATACAAGTCTTTGACGGAGTCACAACCAAACTTCAACTTGAGAGTGGTGCTCGGGACCAAGATATCTGGCATAAGGAACAAGCTGGAAATCGCATCTGCAACTATGGTGCGGGCACCGGACACCCAACCATTCGTCGGGAGATCATGGGTAATGACCACGATGCCGAACTGGTTGCCTCTACTCCGAAGCAAGTCGAGAAAATGGCAAACATTGTTCGTCAGCAACTTCGTAAAGGGGCAATAGCCGTTGGTTTTGGATTGGAATACGTTCCGGGGACCACTCGCTTAGAAGCGCTCGAAATGTTCAAGGTAGCGGCGGAATTCAAGACAACTTGTCACGTCCATATGCGATACGGCACTTATCTCGAAGAGGAGAGCGTTTTCACGGCCATTGAGGAAGTTGTTGCTCTGGCGGTTATGACCGGTGCACCGCTCCATATTGTTCATGTGCCAAGCATGGCACTTGGGAATACTTCGGATGCGCTTAAGATGATCAAAATGGCGCAAGAAAGGGGCGTCAACCTTACTTGCGACTTCTATCCCTATACGGCGTTTGGAACTGGAATTAGTTCAGAGGTATTTGCTCCGGGTTGGCAAAAGAAATTTGGCATTGATTACAAGGATTTAGAATATGCCAAGACTCATGAAAGATTGACCGCAGAGACTTTTGAGATATATCGCAATGATGGCGGCATGGTCATCGCTTATGCGATTCCTGAGCAAGCCGTCCAGGCTGCAGTGAAACATCCATCGGCGATGGTTGGTAGCGATGGAGGACTTGATAAAGGAGTTGGACATCCGCGCTCATCGGGAACCTTTGCGAGAGTACTTGGCCATTA
>JAYUOQ010000335.1:0-3449 GCA_043760685.1 Armatimonadota bacterium
GCCGCTGGAGTTCCCGGCACTGAAGCCCAAGTGAACGGAAAAGCCGGTCTAAATTCAAATGCTCTGGAGTTCACTTCCGAAAGAGCAGACGCAACCGCAACCTCGCGAGGCAATGACCTTTCGGTCGGAGCAATGGCTGCAGAAAAAGGAGATCAAAAAAGATGAGCACTACGGTAAAAACCCCAATTAGTACAGATGACGCTGCGCATCCACCAAAACTGAACTACCTTACCAACGGGCATTCGCTAAGATCTTGGCTCTTGACCGAAGATCACAAGAGAATCGCAATTTTGTATCTAATTTCGGTTAGCTTCTTCTTCATGCTCGGTGGTGCATTTGCCGGAATGATCCGATGGGAGTTAACCTCGCCAGCCGGAAACTTCCTGGAGTCCGATACTTATAACCGAGTCTTCACTGCGCACGGCGCAATCATGGTCTTCTTGTTCCTTTTGGTTGCTGTTCCGGCAGTGCTTGGGAACTTCCTTGTTCCCCTGATGATCGGCGCGCGTGACCTTGCGTTTCCTCGTATTAACCTTCTTAGCTGGTACTTGTACACAGCAGCAGGAACACTGATTCTTATTTCCGTAGTTTCTGGCGGTGTCGATGCCGGTTGGACGTTCTATACACCATATTCGAGTCTGTACTCGAACAGTAATGTTTCGTTATGTCTAGTGGGCGTCTTCCTAGGAGGCTTTAGTTCGATTACGACGGGTGTAAACTTCATTGCAACGGTTCACCGAATGAGAGCTCCAGGTATGACTTGGTTCAGGCTTCCACTATTCGTCTGGGCCAACTATGCCACCGGAATCATCATGATGCTCGGTACCCCAGTTGTCGCAATTACGCTTCTTTGCGTCATCTTCGAGCGAACCTTCCAACTTCCGATCTTTAGCCCAGAACTTGGTGGTGACCCGATTTTGTTCCAGCACATGTTCTGGTTCTATAGCCACCCTGCGGTTTACATCATGGTTCTTCCGAGCTTTGGTGTTATCTCCGAAGTTATCTCGGCTTTCTCTCGAAAGCGAGTATTTGGATACCACTTCGTCGCATTTTCATCCCTTGCAATTGCGTTCCTAGGCTTCTTGGTTTGGGGACACCACATGTTTGTCTCTAGCCAATCGATGTACCAGGGCGTCGCGTTCTCATTGATTACATTCTTGCTCGCAGTTCCATCTGCCATTAAGATTTTCAATTGGACGGCAACAATGGCAAAAGGAAATATCCATTTGAACTCACCGATGATCTACGCAATCGGCTTCATGGGATTGTTCCTCATTGGTGGTCTGACTGGCCTGTTCCTCGCCGCTATGGGATTAGACGTTCACCTCACTGCAACCTACTTCATCGTGGCTCACTTCCATTACGTCATGGTTGGTGGAACGGTTATGGGCTTCATGGCTGGTCTCCACTTCTGGTGGCCAAAGATGACCGGAAGATTGTTTAACGATAACATCGCCAAGTGGAATGCAGTTGTGGTCTTCCTTGGATTCAATCTAACGTTCTTCCCTCAATTCATCTCGGGATGGATGGGAATGCCACGTCGTTACCACTATTATTACTTTGCTCCAGAATATCAAATCTATAACATCCTTTCCACGATGGGAGCAACCGTCCTTGGAGTTGGCTTTGTGGTTCCGGTCATCTATCTGATCAAGTCGCTATTTACCGGCGAAAAATCAGGCGATAATCCATGGGGCGCTCACGGTTTGGAATGGCAAACGACTTCGCCACCGCCAACCGAGAACTTCTACTATTCACCAATCGTCACGGATGACGTCTACGACTACGACCCAGTAGCCGAACACGAAGCATCACGAGAATTAGGAGCGAGAGGGCACTAAATAATGGCAGCACACGGACACGCAGATAGCCCGGTCAAGTTTCAGTACGAAGATATTGACCAACAAAACGATACCTACGTTATAGGAATGTGGGCATTCATGGTTACCGAGATCATGTTCTTCGGTGGATTGTTCCTTATCTATACGCTGTATCGAATGAACTACCAAGGTGACTGGTGGAAAGCCCACGAGCACCTCAGTTGGCAAATGGGTGGTATTAATACACTTAATCTCTTGGTAAGTTCAATGCTAATGGCTCTGGCCGTTCGATCCGCTCAGCTCAAAGAGCGGATGAAAGTCATCGGCCTTCTTTCAATGGTCGTTGGTTGTGGAGCCCTATTCATGATCATCAAGTACTTTGAGTATTCGAGTAAGATCGCGGATCGGCTCTATCCTGGACCAAATTTCACCTTGGATCCTACGGTTCTGCACGGAGCGAACCTTGATCACGCACAACTATTCTACGGCCTCTACTTTGGAATGACTGGCCTTCATGGCGTCCACGTCGTTGTTGGAATGATCCTTATCAGTATGCTGATCAAGTTCTGGTGGCAAAAGAAGAAAGTAGTTACCGAAGACTACATTCCGACCGAGTTAATTGGACTTTATTGGCACTTCGTCGACATCGTCTGGATATTCCTCTACCCACTGTTCTATCTCATGCCAAAGCCTTACTCGGTTATTGGAGGTCACTAATTCATGGCTAAATCACCACTTCATGCTGCTGAAGATCATGGACATCATGTTCAGCCGACAAGTATGTACATTAAGACCGCCGTTATTCTTGCTGTCTTCATGGGACTAACCATTCTGGCTGCCCAAGTAGACTTCGGAGACATAGTTACCGGGGGGCGCAACCACCAATTGGGTTACTACATCAATAACCTTGTAGCTGTTGGAATTGCGGCGTTTAAGGCGTTCATCGTCGTGATGTTCTTCATGCACCTCAAATGGGCTTCGAGTACAGCAAAGGTGTGGGCTCTGATGGGCTTTTTCTTCTTGCCGGTCTTGTTCTCTGTATTCTGTGACTATGGAACTCGATCGCATGAAGTTGTGAACGGATGGATTCCCGGGCAAACGGAAACGGCGTTGCCGAGAGTCATTGGTTCCAAAGATCAAGAGCATCTCGATCCAAAGTTTGCTAACGAGCAAAATCGAAATCCGAAGAGCAATCTGTATTAAAGACGTTTAAACTAAAAGGTTCACACTTCAGCCTCAATCTTTCAAAGATTGGGGCTGATTTTGTTTTAGCTTGAACGCTATCGACTGTGGACCGTTGACTGCTGAGTTAAGTTGGATCTGGAATAAGCCGACGCAGCTCGGATTCAGCCCATGCAATAATCTCTTCGTTCGTCGCATCCTTATCAAAAATTCGCGCATCGCCCCACGTTGAGGTGAGCCAACTAAGCGCCGGACGCGGAACCAAGTTGGCGTACGGCATCACTTTATCGTTGCCCTGCATTCCACAACAGATAACGGGAACCCCTGCCATACGAATAATCAATGCCGAACCGGGCATCAATGGACCAAGTCGTCCATTCTCTGAAATCTTTCCTTCTGGATATATGCAAACAACAGCACCGGCTTTCGCTAACTCGGCGGCGATTC
>JAYUOQ010000336.1:0-3447 GCA_043760685.1 Armatimonadota bacterium
TCGAAAAGCTCTCGACTATTGGAATTGAAATGGATCGAGATTGGATTCCGGTTGTTCCCGCTCAACACTATTCCTGTGGAGGAGTTAAGACCGACATACACGGTCAAACAACCATTCCTGGCCTTTACGCCGCAGGAGAAGTATCGAGAGCAGGAGTTCATGGTGCCAATCGCTTAGCCAGCAATTCTTTATTAGAGGCGATGGTTTTTGCGAAGTCAGCTTCGGAGTCGGTAGCCAAAATAGAAGTTGAGGTGTTTAGTCGCCTTGATTCACAACCGGTTAAGTGCGTTTCAGAAGCTAATTCGATACGAATTAGAACTTTGCTTCAGCACCAGATGACCAAGGGAGCAGGAATTGTGAGAACGACCAATGGGCTTAAAGAAACGGTTTCAGTTGTCGATGGGCTAATAGCCGAATATGAATCGTTGGCCGACGCACCTTTTTCGAGTCATCCGATTGAAACCAAGAATTTGTTGCTCTCGGCGAAGTACGTTGCGGACCAAGCTTTGGCTCGAACGATCAATATTGGTCTTCACTACAACGAGGACCTGCCTACATAATTGGTTCGGAATATTCCGGAGGCAAAACAGTAAGCGGAAAAGGATCAGCCCATATTGGGGTGAGAAGATTTGCCGAGCACTGCCCGCTTTCTTCTGGTTCGAATCGCAGTTCGCTGCTACCAAATTTTTGGGACAAGTATAGACTTTGCAGATTACGCCGACTTGAAACTTGAATTGGATAAGCGCTTTCCAGTGAAAATGTTCCGGTTTCTTTTTCTGGTGCCATCCAGCACAGTTCATATCCTTCGGCTTGTTTTTGTAGCCACATTGGTGCCTCGCCATAGCAACGAAGTTCAGACATCCAATTTGAGATGACCGGCGACTGGGGACTCTGGAAATTAAGGGAGAATAATCCCTTTCTCATTCCGAGCAACGGCTCACGGAGTCTAGGCTCGACGGAAATCAACCCTACTCGACGTTTCCACATGTTGATACCTCGAATTCCACTTAAGCTTGCCTGAAACATTGCGGCTTTTAGGCGCATTGAGGGAAGGGGACTAAAGCTACCGGCTACTGCTGAAATGGCAGCTATTCTCGTTGCATCATCACCATCAACTCTTAGGGAGCCCGTATAAGGATCAAGTCTCCAAAATATACTGATCAGCTGTGGATCTTCTGCGGTGGCGTTGACCTCACCCGTCCGCACCGATTGCCCCAAGAGGCTATGAACTGCGACAGAGAGCATTCCAGCCCCATTCGCTTTGTAAAAAACGGTCTGCTTCGTGTTTGGCTCAGCTTCCGGAATTGAGAAGTCAAAATACTGAGAAAGTAAGTCTTTTGCCTTTTGACTTGTTTGATGGCTTCTTCCCGACAAGGTATTTGCCAATGCCAAATCTACGATGCTCAATGGATCGTTCCAAGATATTTGGCTGAAGGATTGAGGGATTGGCTCCCCAATGCTTAAGCCTCTGCCGGACGGAATTCGCTTTATGGGGAATCGTACAGTCAACGATGCTGTTTTCGTTAATGCGATAGGCCCTTCATTAGTGCTGGAAGGATATGTAGCAGATTCAGACAAAATGCGACATGGATAGCCGCCCAGTGGCGATAAGTAGAAAATATTTGGAATGACGGTTCTCTTTCGGGGGAGAGCCCAGGTTGCCGTTATTCCATCTGAATCATCTTCGAGAGTTGGTTCACCAACATCTTCGATCGCGGCAGACCAGAGTTCTTCCTCTTTCGTACATCTTGTTGATACCTTTCCGAGCCCTTGGACCGTTGTTGACCGAAATGGTTCTAGCCCAAATGGCAGGGCAATTCTGACCCAACCCTTAAAATTCTTGGGTGACTTAATGCTCCAATTTCCAAGTTCTCCGGAAATTTCTAAGGCAGTTGGCTCACCGGGAAATCCGAAAACGATGGGCGGTTGTTGGTCTGAAAATGAGAGGCATATCCATTTGGTCTTTGGGGTTGGAATTCCGTCTCGAACACTTCCATCTTTCCATGAGAGAAAAGGGCTGCCGGTTGAGTGCGCCCGTAAATCGATTCCCGCCGGAAAGTACATGGAAACCCCGCAATCCCAAAGATCGAAACGAATCTTTGATGGCTTGCCAACACCACCGTCGGTGAGGACAACCTGCCTCCAGGGACTCGTGGATATTGGATTCCAGATTTTCAGAGGCGATGCAAAGGTAAACCGATCGCTCCCAGAATAGTGGGTTTTGAAGCCTGATTGGTTGACATCGAAACCAGGAAACTCTGGAGCTTTTGTGTATCCAAACCTTCCGAACCCCTCTTGGGCAACAGAAATAGCCGAGCTAGCGAGAAATGCCAAGCAACACAAGACCAACCCGTTTTGTTTGCTGCGAATAGAGCAAACCAAATTCCGGTCGATCCGTGCCAATGCGATAACCAAGCACAACGTTATAGTCAACAAAATTACTGCCACTGTATCTATTTAATGTGTATTGATACCCTACCCGCCAGAGGTTGGCAATACGATACGAAGAATCAGCAAAAAGACTCAATCTGTCTTGCCCGAGGCTTTGAGAAGCGAACATGCTACCAGAAAACTTCTGGTCATCGAAGAAGAATTGCCCGCTTACTCGATGCAGTCCGAAGGCTTGCTCGGTTATTCCATCCCTTGCATAGTCATACGTTAGCATCATGTTGAATTTTTGACCAAACGGTTTTGAGTAATTCAAAGTTGCTGTGGAAGCAAATGGTGTGGCGACATTACTTCCGGCGAATTGAGCAAACGTTAGTCCCGCATTGATGGTGCCGCCAGATTGATCGGTAATGAATGGCTTTGAAATGAACCGGAGTCGAGCCCCGAAGCCGCTACCAGTTGTGGTTGCAGATTTGGAATAGGTCGCATTGAGACCGTAGTACAAGTTCCAAGGCAGTTTCCCCATTTTGATCGGGTCCTTCTCCATAACCAAAAAGTAGTCTTGACGATTTATTGTGTTGGTTCCATTGAGTGATCTCAGGATCGATCCTGACAAGGAAGTCTGTAGCCCGGGCTGGTATCGGCTTATTGCGGCCGAGCTTATGAGGCTTTTTGCTTGAGGTGAATCAATGGCAAAGGATGCGGTTGTGTTGTCGTCAAGTTTTGTAAACTGCCGCAGCCCGAGGTTGAAATCGTCACGACCAATTCCGGAATAGGTGAACTTACCGTCCCCGTTTGAACGATTCCAAGATTGTTCGTAATCGAAGAAGACACCGCGGTTGGCGCCATAACCGCGACCAAATGTTTGGCCAGTACTGAACCTAAGGTTTTGAGCTTGGTTACGCTCAAGGGACAAGTAGTAGGGGATATTCATCCCAAACTGATTGTTATTGAAGGATAGATATTGTTCAGTAGGAAATTTTCCTTGCATTCCCTGGGCATCGAGCCGGAAGAGTTGTTGCGAAAAGATCTTCGATTCTCCAATGTAGAATGTTGCTC
>JAYUOQ010000337.1:0-3432 GCA_043760685.1 Armatimonadota bacterium
TTCGCCCGGTTTTAGCTTTAGTGCCTCTTCAGTGAGTTCCTCATGAGAACCGTTCCCTAGACGCTCAACGCACCAGTTGAAAAGGTCTCCTACCGCCGATTGTCCAGCCTCAATTCCCATGAATCCAGGCACGACAGAGCCAGGAACGATGCCGCAGACGCCGGGGATATCGGGAGTAGTTGCTCCTCCGATCATGATGTCACACGTGCTTGTGCCCATGATCTTGACTAGTGTTCCTTCGCGAATTCCGCTTCCGACTGCGCCAAGGTGGGCATCGAATGCGCCCACGGCTACTGGAATCCCAGACGGTAGCCCGGTTGCTTCTGCATGCTCAGGCAAGAGTTCACCCGCTACCTGGTCGGCGGTCAACGTTGTATCGTAGAGGCGGTCTCTCAATAGTGCCAAATCCGGATCGAGCAGGGCCAAAAACTCTTTGGACGGCAATCCACCCCATTCAGCGTGAAACATTGCTTTGTGTCCGGCTGCACAAATGCCTCTGGGTATTTCGGATGGAATGACCTTGCCAACCAACCAACCAGGAACATAGTCTTGCAATTCGACCCACGAGTGAGCGGCGGCGAAGACTTCTGGTGCTATCCGTTTGCAGCGGAGGATCTTGGACCAAAACCATTCGGAAGAATAGGTTCCGCCACACTTGTTCAAGTACGGAAATGCTTGGGCTCGGTCGGTTATCTCGGCTGCTTCGGCAAATCCAGTGTGGTCCTTCCAGAGCCACGCCATAGCGTGAAGGTTCCCTCGGAATTCGGGCAGGAATGCCAAAGGCGTCCCATATTCGTCAATCGGTATCGGGGTAGAGCCGGTTGTATCGACTCCGATGCCTATGATCTGTGAGACATCAAAACCGTCTCTAATTTGAGCGTCCGAAATTGCACCTTTGACCGATTCTAGGAAGCCCTTTTGATAGTCGGCGGGATTTTGTCGAGCAAGATGGACATCCCGACTATCCTCATGGACCCCGTGATTTCCGGTCTCGTAGTTCCAAACGCCAGTTCCAATCTCGTCCCCGTTGGAAACGTCAACGATGAGAGACCGGACGCTGTTTGTTCCGTAGTCAACGCCGAGAGTGTATTGTCTCATTCTCTTTATATCCCTGGATGGCAGTGTATTTTTGCGGTCGTAACGACCGGGTCACTTCGCTCCTCGGACTTTTGCAAGATGGTTCGCTTAACCAGGCCTCCGTCAATTGTTGCCTTCGACCTTGTCGAGCAACAATTGACTCCAACCTGGGCTGACATACTGCCGCCACCTTGTGGCTGGTCGCGGATAGCTTGGGTGCACCATTTCGGATTTAAGTTATGGTCCTTTGAGCCACTGCTACTATGGGCTTTAGAGACCAAATTTATCCGATATCGAAGTGAAGTCATTGTTCTCTGTCTCACTTAACCATGGTTGTAAACGCTCCAACCGAGGTAATTGCTCATGGCTTCTTCCACCGACGAGGCAATTTCACTAAGGTTGAACGCTACATGGTGCTCGAATCCGTTGTTACAAATGAACTTGAGCAGGTCCTGCATTCTTTCGATTTTCACCACGCCAAAGCCGCCAAATGTGTTGAGGACGTCATTGGTTAATTGGCCTTGACCAACATAAGCTTGGATCTCGCCAAATGTATCGTCGGTTGAAACTCGGCAATAAGTAAAGGCTCCGGTTTTCATCCGGCCGACAATCGTCCCATAGGTATTTTCCTTTCCTACGGCTCCGGCAATAATTTCTTGGAAGTCCATTTTTTGGTCGGCGAAGACTGACTTAGGCAAGTTTGAGCAGTGAAAGACGACAGCTTTGTCGGGATCTCCGCCATAGTTGTTGTTCCAGTCGAGGAGGGCAGAAGGTCGTCCGGATGCAAGTTGCATTGCGTACATAGAAACTGTTCCGGCAACGTCAGTTTCGCAAGCACTTGATCGAAGGGTATCGGACATCATCGACATAATCGTGCAAGGCACAACTCCATAGAACTCTTCGAGAGAAGTCCAACATTGGATAGCGGTTGCATCAATCTCGTTGTCAATGCTCCAAGTATCGATAGCGGCACCGAGTCGAGCCATCTTGTCGAGGCTTTCAGCAGGAATACCTTTGGTTTCGGTGTATGCCTGGATCGCAGCAAGCTTTTCTTTGACTACTTTGTCGCTTGACGTCAACCGATTGGCCCAGCCGAGGACTTCAGAAAGGTCAAGTGTCGCGACGGAAATGCCGGCGTTCTCGAACAGCTTCTCACTATAACGGACGGTATTGAAGGCACCTGGTCGGGCGCCAATTGCACCGATTCGGCAATTTCGAAGTCCACGAACGACTCGACAAACTGCACCAAATTTTTCTAAGTCCAACTTGAACGAATCGTTGGTTGGGTCTACGGTATGAAGTTCGGTTAACGAGAATTTGAATCCGTATTGGCGAAGGTTATTGCAAGTCGACATCTTGCCGCAGAAGCTATCTCGGCGGTCGGCGATGGTCATTCGTTTGGCATCATCGCCAAATGCGTGAACTAAAATTGGGACATTAAGATCGGAGAACTTTACGGCATTGACAATGCCTGTCTCTTCCCCAAAGTTTGGAAGCGTGATCAGAATTCCGTCGATTTTTTCTCGGTTCTTTTTGAAAAGATCTGCGCAAGCTCTCGCGTCTGCAATAGATTCAACCGTTCCTGATTGACGGGCGGATTCGGGAAGTATGACAACATCAAAGCCCTGGTCTTCGAGTACTTTCAGAATAGTCTTTCGACCAGATTCGCAAAGGTGAGTTGGGAAAAATCCCCGATTGCCGATAATGACACCAAGAGTAAAGCGCTTCATAGTTTCAATTGAGAGTTTAGTTGATAAGATATAGGAATGGTTATCAGTCTGTGTAAAAACCCCTACACTCTCCGCAACTAGGCTTTTAAAACGACTTCGATGCTAGAAGGTACTCTCTCGAGGCTCAAAACATGATTCCAACTATCGCCGCTATGGTTCTATGCCTGCAGGATCCAATCGTGATCAAAAAGAAGGCAAAGCCACCCGAGTTCCATCGCTGGGCACCAAAGCCTCCGCTCGGTTGGAATAGTTGGGACTGCTACGGCACCACCATCACAGAAGCTCAATACCGAGCAAATGTGGAGGTGATGTCGGCAAAGCTGAAACCGTTTGGCTGGCAATACGCCACGGTTGATATCCAATGGTACGAACCAAACGCTCAGGGATTTGACTACAATCCCGCCGCAATATTGACGATGGACGGAAATGGGAGGCTAATGCCTGCACTCAATCGGTTTCCATCATCGGCAGGCGGTATTGGGTTCAAAGCCCTCGCCGATTGGACCCGTAAGAAGGGATTAAAGTTTGGAATTCATTTGATGCGAGGGGTTCCTCGACAAGCGGTGGATAAGGAACTACCTATTTTGGGATCGAGTTTCAAATGCTCTGACATCGCCGACAAAGT
>JAYUOQ010000338.1:0-8988 GCA_043760685.1 Armatimonadota bacterium
ACCAAATCTTGATCGTGAGTACCTAACCACGATCTAATCTCAAGCATCTCGCCCTCCCTTGTGATCCATTGTTTGTAATCATTTGTGCTTGAGCACTCAATTGGCCCCCCACTGGAAACCAATCCGTTTTTGAGACAAACTCTCAGCAGAAGCTCTTCAGCAAAGAACTTCTCAATGAATTCAAAAGCTTCCTCATCAATTGAACTACTTAGGCCAACAAAGTCAAAAAAATAGCCTCGATACCAAAACACTTGTAAATGCCCACCCAATTCAATCGTCAAAGGAGTCTTGATGGTTGGGTGAGCCGAAGGAATGTGAAGACGTGGATGCACAGTTTGATATGGCTCAGCAGAATGTTGACCCGCCACAAGGTACTCGTCAAACTCTGGATTTTTGGCTAACAAGCGCTCCAACAACCTCTTCCCCGAAGGATCAAAAATCTCTACCATCTGATTCGGTTTATCATATACTAATCTTCGCCGCGGACATTAACAAAATAGCTATGAAATGGATTGGAATTCTTGTGATTGTAGTGGGCTTCGTGTCATTCATTGCCTTGACCGCCTTTGAGTCGTCTCTGCCACTCGTTCAATTCGTCAAGAAAGACAATGTTTTAACTTCTCCGGTCCACACGCTCCTGCCTCCAAACACTCAATTCATTGCCGGGACGGGAATAGATGGAGCCAAGTTCGTAGACATCAACTCCCCCGCCGCCAAGTACCTCGAACTCCCTCGTTATCTGTGGCTAGCAAAACTTGGATGCTTTGCAGTCTGTGCATTTGGAGCCATCGGGCTTGGGTTTGAGGTTTCAAGGGAGAAGGCAAAACGAATCTATGGCGAACCTGGGAAATAGATCACGGACCGCGATACAAATCGGTAACATCATTTGATGTCCACCAATCATCGGCTCACCGACGAACGAGTTCTGTTTTACAACACAAACGGCTATGTACTGCCCACCGAGCCTGTGTTTTCAGATGCAGACTTTGCGCGTCTAAAAGCGTTCTTTGAGGAGGATTTGATTCAATATGGTGCCGCCAATCTTGACGTCATTCACTTCCGAGATGCCCGCTTACTAGAGTTCCTTTTGAGCGATGCAGTTCTTGACCTTATCGAACCGCTCATTGGTCCAAACATCGGACTATGGAGCAGCCACTTCATTTGTAAGGAACCCCGGGTTGGGAAGGCAACACCTTGGCACGAAGATTCCAGCTATTGGAATGGACGAACCAGCACAATGGAAGGAATTGTAACGCTTTGGCTTGCAATTGATCCCGCTTTCCCTGAAAACGGAAGCATGGCTGTGGTTCCTGGCACTCATAGTGGCGGCTTCTCAGAATATGAGCGAGTGGACGGAAAAGAGAATATTTTCGAAACTCAGATCATCGGGGTTGATGAATCAAAAGCGGTTTACTTCACCCTCGAGCCAAATCAATGTTCGCTCCACGAAGCTCGAATTATTCATGGGGCCAAACCAAACACGTCGGAATATCGGCGATGTGGCTACACCATGCGTTATTTCCCACTTACCACCAAGGTCTTTCCTGAAAAGAACGTGGGACACAAAATATGGTTGGCCCGAGGAACGGACCAAGCTGGCAACCAGTTTGAAAACGCTTAGATTCATCTCTAGTCACCCCTTTACATAGTTCGCGACTCCCCACGATACGCGCAGCAACGATACTGATCCCTTTTTGGCAAAGGGTTTTTGTGCTAATATCGTCTAGCGAAATGGAAGCCCAGCTTGAGAAATACCTCCACGAAAGCATCCCCTTGACCCGTGCGCTTGGGCTCAAGGTTAAGTTCGCGAGTCCAGAAAGGGTTTTGCTTGAGTGTCCGTTAGAACCAAACATCAACCTACATGGGACCGCATTTGGCGGTTCGATCGTAGCCTTGGCAACCATTACCGGGTGGCTCTGGATTCACGTTTATATGCGAGAGCGGAAGCAAACACCCAAGCTCGTTATCAGCGAGAGCCACATGCAATACCTCAGTCCGGTAAGTGGAACATTTTCTGCCGAACTAAGAGCGCCTAGTGACGAGATCATCAATGCCTTTACTCAAACATTCGATCGCCGGGGATCATCCCGAATTGATTTGGACGTCTCTGTTCTATCGGATGGCGATGAGGTAGGGCTTTTTAGAGGCACTTATGCTGCCCTTAAGGCATAATTAAGAAACATTGAGCGAAAAAGTAAAGAAACAGATGGATGAGCTGGCAAAGCTCGTCACAGAATATAAGCTCACAGAGGCTACGCTGGAAGGCGAAGGCTTTAAGATGTCTTTGCGTAAATCGGCGCCAAGAATGATGACTGTAGCGACTCACACGTCCATGGCTCCTGCCTCAGACGAAAGCCAAAGTGAGCAAGCGGTAGTTCCCGAACCAGCCCCAATTCAGGTTGGCACGCCAATTAGCAGCCCGATGACTGGAATTTACTACGGTTCCTCTAGCCCAAGTTCGCCGCCCTTTGTTAACGAAGGAGACTCGATTACCGCCGGGCAGGTTGTTGGACTAATTGAAGCGATGAAGGTATTCAACGAAATTCATTCTACGGTGAGCGGTACTGTCAAGAAACTCGTCGCTGAGAGCGGTCAAATTGTCAATCCTGGCGATCCAATCATGTACATCGGATAAGGCTTGTGATTACCTCCCTGTTAGCCCTTGCGATTCTCCCTAAGCATGGTGCGTTTTTGCTGGTAGGTGGTGGAAGTTCAACTCCAGAAATGGTGAAGGCTTTTGCGGACCTTTGCGGTGGCTATTCAGGTGAAATCGTTGTTCTTGGTCAAGTTCATGCGAAGCCTTCGGACGGGGAGAAATCGGTCAAATTCCTCAAACAGAATGGCTTTACGAATGTCTTCTTGGTGAAGGACGAAGAGTTTTCTGATTCTGAAAAAGTGGAACTGGAATCTCATCTCACCAAAGCCTCCGGAGTTTGGGTGCCTGGAGGCAACCAATCGTTGTTCATCAAACGATTTGGCTTAGAATGGTGCCAAAAAGTCTTCCCAAAACTAATCAATCAAGGAGTTAACTGGTTCGGTACCAGTGCCGGTGCAATGCTCGTTGGAAATCCGATGCTAGATGGAGACAAAATCACCGAAGGTATCGGGCTCATCGACGCAATTGTCGATACTCATTACTTTGTTCGCCACCGCGAATTGCGATTGAGAAAAGCATTCTTCTCTTGCAAGGTCCAATATGGGTTTGGGCTCGACGAAGGCGAATGGATTATCCTTCGCGACAATCAGATTGAAAAGAAAGTCGGTTCACCGCAAGTCTTTCTTCGCGAGTCTGGATAAAATGCAGGGATGAGTCTTATTGCGGCTTCCGTTCTCTTATCTGTGGCAGCGGGAAACAAGTTCCCTATCGAACCCGAATTTACGTACAATGGCATCGATCGTCCATTCAATGTTCGGATCAATGGCGGAAGAGCCCAAAAGCTTTCACTTCGAATCTATCGGCCAGAAAAAAATGAAACTGTCGAAGAAGCAGAAGTCAAAAGCGGAAAGATCGACTTAGCCAAGACTTTCCCTAATCTTTGGAAGTCGAAAAAAGCCGAAGTTCTTTATCTACAACTCGTTGCGGACGGAAAATCAGCCGGACCTTCGCTAGTCATGCAGCCGATGACCAACCCGCCAGTTGTTACCCTCGACCCGACCACCAAGGCACCAAAATGGGAACCCGACGAAGACAACACCTATGCCGGAATCCGCTGCTGGGAAGATCAAAATGTTGTCCTGGTGACCGAATTTGGTGAAGCAGAATTCAAAATGAGACCCGACTCTGCGCCAAACACGGTTTGGAATTTCATCCAGCTAGTCCAGGGCGGGTTCTATCGCGACATCATCTTCCATCGGATCGTACAAAAGCACCCAAGAACGGGAAAGCAATTTGTCATTCAGGCCGGTGATCCGACCGGAACCGGCTCAGGTTCTCCTGGTTACAGCTTCATTCTTGAAAAATCGACCATACCCCACGACTTTGGTGTTCTTGGCATGGCTCGGTCAACTGATCCAAACACTAACGGGAGCCAATTTTACGTAGCCCTTAGTCGAGAGGCGACCCAACATCTCGATGGAAAATACGTCACCTACGGACAACTTGTTCGGGGCAAAGAAGTCATCGAGAAAATTGCTAGCGTAGAGATTGGTCCGAAAGATGATCGACCCGTTAAGCCACCACTGATTAAGAGTGCAAAATTAGTGAATCCTAAGGACCATTAAGCGGTAAAGTCTTCGGGATGTTAGTCACGCGCACGGGCGGGTTCCCAATAGGTTTTCGACAAGGCTGGACCGAATGGTTCAAGGATATTAACGCAATGGTCGCTTGGACAAAGTCCCAAGGACTAAGTGTAATTGACCTTGGCGGAAACTGCGTTGAGCACTTGCCAACCATGAAGGCGAACGGAATCCGAGTCGGATCGGTTGATCTCCAAGATTGGCACGGTCTGATTTCGGATGATCCTGCCCATCAGGCAGCATCGCTCGAAGCAAACGAGAAGTTCATCTCCGAGTGCGCCAAGTACGGCGTCACCAACTACTTCGCCGTCATGCTGCCAAAGGATCCAAAAAAGAAAAAAACAGAGAATTTTGGCTTAATGATGGATTCTCTAAACAAACTTGCCAAGATATTGGAAGCACATAATGGTCGCCTCGTGATTGAAGGATGGCCAGGAGATGGAGCTCTGTGCTGTACTCCTGAAGGCTATCGGGCATGTCTGCAAGGAACTCCTAAGGCCATAGGAATCAACTACGATCCTTCGCACTTGATTCGAATGGGAGTAGATCCAATACGTTTCCTCAAGGAGTTCTCCGACCGCGTCTACCACGTACACGGCAAGGACTGTTTTGTTGACCAAGAAGCAATGTACGAGTTTGGGACGGAGCAACCAGCCACGTTCGCCAAAGGGCACGACTTTGGCAACGCAGTCTGGCGATACACGATTCCTGGACACGGGCTTACTCCTTGGACCGAAGTCTTTTCGATCCTCAAGGATGCAGAATATATGGGTGCCGTGAGCATCGAATTGGAAGACGAAAATTTCAATGGCTCCGAGACAGGTGAAAAACTTGGCATCATGACTGGTAGTTCGGTTCTGGCGTCGGCATAGTAATTGCTGATACCAGATACACTATGAGTACAAATATTTTGCGTCCCGACAATCAACGTCTGGGCGCGGAGGATCACAACGCCGTGTCCAAACCAATCATAAAAAGCCCCCATCTAGACTTTCTCCGCGTTACCGAGCGTGCCGCCCTTCTCAGTGCCAGGTGGGTTGGAAAAGGCCTCAAGCATGAAGCCGATGATGCTGCTTGCAAAGGAATGCGAAGCGCCCTCAACGAACTTGATATTAATGGCCTCATCGTCATTGGCGAGGGTGAGATGGACGAAGCCCCCATGCTCTACATTGGTGAGCGAGTAGGCTCCGGCAATGGTCCAGAAGTCGAAATCGCCGTCGATCCCCTTGAAGGAACAAATCTATGCGCCAACGGTATGCCAAATGCTATCGCGGTTTTGGCTGGATGCGTCAAAGGGGAAGGTCACCTTCTTCATGCCCCTGATTGCTACATGGAAAAGCTAGTTGTCGGATCTGAGTGTAAGGGAGCTCTGGACATAACTCTTCCGCCACGAATCAATGTAACCATCATGAGCAAATGCCTTGGCAAGAAGATCGATGAACTAACGATTGGGATTCTTGATCGACCAAGACACCATGACATGATCAAAGAGATTCGAGAGATTGGCGCTCGAGTTCACCTGATCTCAGACGGTGACCTGAGTATAGCCTTAGCCGCGCTTGACATTGAGTCCGGCGTTGATGCCCTCATGGGCTCTGGCGGCGCCCCAGAGGGCGTTATTTCCGCAGCAGCGGCCCTCTGCTACGGCGGAGAGATGCAGGCAAGATTTGTTTGGTCAAACGATGCCGAACGAGAGCGAGCCCAAGGAATGTTTGCCGGAGACGTTGATCGAGTCCTTCACACCACCGATTTGGCATCTGGTCACGTTCAATTTTGCGCTACCGGTATCACGAGTGGCGACATGCTAAAAGGCGTTCGATACACCCGTGAGTGTGCCATTACAGAATCAATCTTAATGCGGTCCAAAACTGGCACGATCAGAAAAATTCAAACCATGCATAGGAATTTCAAAAGAGCCGAAGATTTGGACTGATTTCTTGATATGATGGGGCATGAAATCTTGGATTTTTGCATTCGTCGGACTATCCTGCCTCTTTGGATCCCTTACACTCAAAGCTAATGGTCAAGGTCAGGCTCAGCAACAAGCCCAACCACCCGTCGTAGCCCAACAAGGTAGCCTTCGGGAAATCAAGTTTAAGCTCGAGTGGATTACGACGAGTATTAAGCCCGCGAATTCTCCTGCAGCGCAAGCACCACCAGAGACTGAGGCGATTACCCTCGTAACCATGGACGGTGACACGGCAATGACGGCAAATAAAGTCGTCAGCACAGACACCTACAGAAGAGTAACCTTGCGTCCAGAAGCTCAGAAGGACGGCTCGACAATCGTGGATGTTTCTGTCTCGGAGTTTTCAAAGGACTCCGAACGCGATGTTCCCCGCCTTTCAACGCGAATTCGGCTCAAGGAAGGAATTACGAGGGTCATTCAAGCCAGGACGTCTAAAGGTGCGGGATACGAATTCGAATACCTTTTGAACGTGACAATGGCTTCCAACGACTAATTATTGAGGGCACAGCCAATGACGACCGTCTTGGGTACTGGGACGGCCTTTCCATTTTTAAGGGCACCAAGGGCATTTCGTAAGTCTTGATGCTTGGCTGGACGCCACTTAAAGTCAGAGCCATACGAGTCGTCAATCCGACCAAAATAGAGAGCTTTCCCTTGACCGTTCCGAACGAGAGCACAAGGAACGCCTTTGACCTCGTACTGCTTTGCCAATCTCCGGCTCGGGTCAAGAATCAAAGGGCACTCTAGACCAAACTCCCGGTGATGAGCTTTCATTTTGGGCAGAGAAGCATTCTCATCCTCATACACCACCATGAATGTTGAAACACCTCGGTAGTCTCGCATGATTCGCTTAATCTCAGGTGTGAATCGCCTCGCAATCGGGCAATCACTAGTCACAAAGATTAATGTCTCGAACTTTGGAGCCGAAGAAAACAAAAGACCAATGGCAACGGTGATCATAAACAGTAAATACGTTTGAACGAGCGCTAAGTTCCTGTCAACAAGCTGACAAGAACTTAGCAAAACTCGCAGCGACGCTTAGCTCTCTTGCATAAACGGATATCGGTAATCAGTCGGCGGAACCAATGTCTCTTTGATCGTCCTCGCCGACAACCAACGAAGCAAGTTAAGCGATGACCCCGCCTTGTCGTTGGTTCCGCTGGCCCTAGCACCACCAAATGGCTGCTGTCCAACAACCGCACCAGTCGGCTTATCATTGATATAGAAATTACCCGCGCAATTCCTGAGCGCTTTCGTGGCATGTTCGATCGAAGCACGATCGTTGGAAATAATTGCCCCAGTCAAGGCATATGGCGATGTTTCATCCACCAGCTTCAAGGTTTCCTCCCACTTCGATTCGTCGTAAACGTACATCGTTAAAACTGGTCCAAAAATTTCTTCGCACATCGTCGTGTACTTCGGATCATTGACTTCAATTACTGTCGGTTCAATGAAGAAGCCCTTGGTTTTATCGTAGTTTCCGCCCGCAAGGATTGTCTGTCCGTCGGCCTTAGCTTGGTCTAGATACTTCGCAATACTATCAAAACTCTTTTCGTCAATAACCGCGTTAACAAAGTTCGTAAAGTCTTCAACTGTTCCCATCTTAAATGACTTCATCCCTTCGACCAGCTTGGATCGAACGTCATCGGCAATGTTTGATGGAATATAACATCGAGACGCGGCAGAACACTTTTGCCCTTGATACTCAAACGCACCACGCAAAAGCGCCGTTGCGACTACTTGAGCATCAGCCGAAGGATGAGCAACAACAAAGTCTTTTCCGCCCGTTTCTCCAACAATTCTTGGATACGACTTGTACTTATTGGCGGCTAATGCCGCTCCGATCTGTTGCCACATGCGGTTAAAGACCCCAGTTGAACCTGTGAAGTGAACACCGGCAAAGTCACGATGGTTGAAGCAGATTTCACCAATGGTTGGTCCATCAACAAACACCAAATTGATGACTCCGTCCGGTAGACCAGCTTCCTTCAGGACTTTCATGATCATCTGTGCGGAATAAACCTGGGTATTCGCTGGCTTCCAAACAACGACGTTTCCACACATCGCTGCCGAAGTCGGCAAGTTTCCAGCGATCGCGGTGAAGTTAAACGGAGTAACCGCCAAAACAAACCCCTCAAGCGGTCTGTACTCAAGTCGGTTGTGCATTCCAGCACCACTGATCGGTTGCTGACGATAGATTTGGTCGAGGAAGTGAACGTTAAATCGAAGGAAGTCGATAATTTCGCAGGCACTGTCAATCTCGGCCTGATAAGCATTCTTGCTTTGTGCAAGCATCGTTGTGCCATTCATATACGGGCGATATTTAGTAGCCATCAGATCCGCTGCCTTCAAAAAGATCGCCGCTCGTCCTTCCCAAGAAGTGTTGGACCACTCTTCCCGGGCGACTAGCGCAGCATCGATAGCTTGTTGAACGTGAGAAGCGTCTCCAGCATGGAAATGTCCAAGTAAATGGGCTCTTTCGTGCGGTGGTCGCATCTCCACCAGTTTGCCCGTTCGAACGTCTTGACCGTTGATTGTCATCGGAACATCGGCTTGTTGCCCCTTCAATTCAGCCAAAACTGCCTTTAAAGTCTGCTTTTCTTTTGATCCTGGTGCGTAAGAAAGGATCGGTTCGTTGATTGGCATTGCATAGCTGAATGTCCCAAAGTTCATACTGTAAGTGTACCGGTCGAGAAAATGGACAACTACGAAAATCTGTTAAGTGCGAACAAGGCATGGGTTGCGGAGAAACTTGGAGAGGACCCTGAGTTTTTTGAGCGGCT